>JABMMY010000051.1 GCA_013205415.1 Deltaproteobacteria bacterium | reverse complement strand
TCAATGTTCCTCTAAAAAATAAAAAAGTGATAAACAATAGGAAAATTTTATTATCTTTAGAAACAACAATAAGATTTCCATTTCTATTTTTTTTATCTTTAGAGGGTAAACTTGCCAATTTCATACAAACTCCTTTAGTAAATCTTCATCCGGTTCATCTAAACTACAACTTCCAAATGCCGCTCCATGAGAACGACGCGCCACTTCAATTTCTTCACATGTCATGGAAAATTGTTTCCATGTAAAACTCTCTGTTTCAAAATTAAAATTAGCAGATCGCTCCTCTTTAAGACATGCCTCCACCTCTCCAACACCAAACTCCTCTCTCCCATAACCTTGAGCAAAAGTGAGCGCTGCAAACAAATTCACAAAGCCTAGGTCAAGCCCTCGAGTGATTGCATGATGAAGTCCCTGAGTAGCCTTAAATCTCAAACCACTACTTGTCACCTTAGAGATCGTCTCTGCAACCTGCGTCATCGAAGGAACATAAGCTCCACCCGTTCTTATTTTAATTCCCGGAATGATATTCAACTCTTCATGCTCCACTAACCATTGAACCAAAGCGCCAGCAGTGTTTTCAATAGTTGATTTCCAATCTCCCTCCATTGAAATTTCAAAAAATAGATCTCTCAGTTCGGTAGAGACCAAATCGGCAGTTCTCTCTAGCACAGGAGATATAAAATCTAATATTCTACTAGTAGTTGAACCGGTAGCCACCGGAAGTTTGGTTTCATAAGAGATAACCTCTTGTCGAACAGAACTATAAAACCATCGTTCTCGACACCGCCGTAATTCCCTTAAATCCCACTCCACCGTTTTATAAAATTCAGAAGCAATTTCACTTTGACAGGTCGTCCCCAATGCCGCAAATAACCAAGGACTTCCATCAGCACCATTTTGATAAAGCAAAGAGGATGTTAATTTTTTAATATCCCCCACCGACAGCACCATTTTATTCATGAGCCAAGGATGAACCCCGACTCTTCTCCACCGCGCAGCTCTCTGCAGCGCCTTCTCTAAAGATAATGCTGCGGGGGGAAAAGTTCCCGCATAGTCTATGGTGCCACCCAGCAAAGCAATTTTAGAATTATAGTTCATGAATGAAGACATTATAAGATTCGAGCCTTTAAGACAAGTGACTTGGGACCTAAAAATACCCCTAAACTCCCGTGACGTAACCGTCGATAAATAGTTAACAACCCTCAAATAAATTCTAAAAACACAAAGAACTGAATAAGGAGAGTTAATATTATGAAGACTCCTTTTAGTATTCAAGAAATACAAAACAGCCAAAATGAATCTGACCCAATAAAGTGCCTTTCGGTGCAACACTATGAACGGTGCAGTTTCTGTAATTCAAAACTAATATTCACTCATGATCTCAATATTAGTTTTTTACAGGTCATTGAGACATGCCGCTGCCCAGGTTGTGGAGTGGCTCCAAACCCCCAAAAATTTACACTTCAATAAAGCTTAAAACAGACTCACTATTTCGTAGCAGCTCATAATAATGAGCGCCAATTGAATTAGGCGTAGGAAGATTCCAGATAGGGAGGCTGTGATTCCCTCAAAACAAATCCCTGCAATAAGAAGCCTCGACGCCAATGTGCTGTAACTAGAGAAGGCTAAAACAACAATAAAAATTACAATCGGTAATAATCGATGAATAAAGGAACTATTAACCACTCCTGCAGAGATTGCTCCCGCTAAAAATATGAGAAGTGAAATAGTTTGACCAAAATTATTCTGCGCTAGTGGCCAATGTGATATAGAACCCGTCTTAATCGCAGTAATCACATTTACAAAAGCAGATCCCTGAACAAAAAGCCAAACATCTTGATAGTATTTCCATTTTAAAACCAGTGCAATAATCACTGGAGCCAAAAAGAAAACTCCTTTTTTCAAAACTTCAGAAGCTGGATTAAACCTTTGGAAATACCAAAAAAGATAAATTAAAAGAGGGGCAATTCCAATGGCAATCCGATCATTAAGTGCCAAAAGTCCCAAGCCGATTCCCGCAAAAAACCACTGACTATCGATTGCAGTACGAAATAACATTGTAACAAGAAAGCATGAAAGTGAAAGATTCGAACCCAAACTCAACTCATAACTGGTCATCCACAATACAGTTAAAATTCCAGCTCCCGAAGCAACTTCCGGTAAGGCCAGTCGACTACCTAGCGTATTTAATTCCCAAAGAAAAAGAAGTAGCAGTAAATTTGAAACAATTAAAACACTGTAGACAGAGTTTATTTGTAAAGTGAATGAAACAAATCTTGAAATCCACAAAAAAGGATCTTGCGTTAACTCAAACATTTTACCAACAGGTTGTTGGTTAAGTACACTGAGAGCTCTTACCTCAGAACCCTCTTCAACTCGCTCCATAAATTTATGTAGAAGTACCGATTGAGATTGAAACGGACGAATCACTCGACCCGAATTCTGTGGTGAAATCTTTGCGTTAATAGTAATAATTGCAATGGCAAAAAGTAGGAACCGATGAAAAACAAATGTCAAAAATATTTTCCACATAACGGTTTATAGTACCATGTTTTTTTAAAAGCCTTAAAGTTCGTTCCAATGCTTCTTCAGAAGAGTTAAAGCTACCAGACAAGCCGTCTCAGCTCGAAGCCTATTTTTTCCCAGGCCAAGCCCCCTGCCCTCTTTTTGCAACAGGCCTCTTTCTGTTTCACTCCATCCTCCTTCACTTCCAATCAAAAAATCGGCTTGATGCTCGGTAGAAACATTAGTTAAAACATCATGCCGAGCCTGTTCGTCACAAAAAATAAGCTTTCGTTCCCTGTCCCTTTTTTCAAGTAACCAAGAATTTAGACCCATGGGGTTTAAGACCACAGGAAAATAGGCCTCCTGACACTGCTTTGATGTTTCCAGGACAACTCTTTCCCAGCGATCCTCATTCCATGAACTCATTTTAGAGGAGTGATCGGTAACTAAGGGCTGAAAGCTTCCCACTCCCGCTTCAGTGCAGCGATGAATGATGAAATCTAGAGCATTAGACTTTGGAATAGCAAAGGCAATGTGGATACGATTAAGAGGTGGTTCTTTTCTGACTTCAAGGATTAGGCAACGGGCTCGTTTAGCGTGATTATCTTGAATTTTCGCTTTAGCTACGATTCCCAAACCATTAATTAACTCGCACTCCTCCCCCACCTGCATCCTTAAAACTTTAGCCAAATGGTGAGACTCTTCAGAGGAAAGCTCTACCTCCGTCCCCGAAACCCACGATAAAAGAGGTTCAGTTTTTAGTAAAAAACGAGCCATGTGATTTCTCGTAAACGATTTGATTACGACCCCTTTGTTTTGCGGTGAACAGCGCATGATCGGCCACCTGGACAAGGTCTTCTGCACTCGTTCCATCCTCTGGAAATGCCGCAAGCCCCATACTAATAGTAAGGTAAGCCTCCTCTTTTTGTCCTTGGAACGAAATCGTTTCTATATGCGCTCTTAATCTTTCTGAGATCTCTTTTCCCGATTCCACTTTTGTCTCAGGAAGAATTAGTAAAAACTCTTCGCCTCCATAACGCCCGACGGCATCACTTTTTCTTAAGTTCGTAGGAAATGACTGTGCAATTTTTTTAAGGGCTTCGTCTCCCAAAACATGCCCCTCATTATCATTAAAATTCTTAAAGTGGTCGACATCTACCATAACGATTACTAGAGGCCTTTTATATCGAGCTGCCCGATCTATTTCCTCATTAAATCTATTAAAAATAGCTCTGCGATTAAAAACTTTGGTGAGAGAATCTGTCATTGCCAGTTCACTTAGTTTCTCATTTACCTGTTTCAACTCACCCGTTCTCTCCTCAACCTTCTCTTCTAAGGTCTGATTCAAACAAAGTAATTCTTTTTCTTTAACTACGAGTTTTTCGTTTTTTTCGCGAAGAGCTTCAATGAGCTCCTGGTTTTTAACTAGTAGTAAATGATGAGAAACGGCCTGTTGAAGGACAGTAAGTAGTTCCTGATTTTCCCATGGCTTTGTGACATAACGATAGATTTCAGCACGATTGATGGCATCTAACATCTCTTTAGTATCTGTATGAGCGGTAAGAATAATTCTAGAAACAAACGGTCTTTTCTTTGCAATTTCTGCCAACAACTCAGTCCCCATTTTTCCAGGCATGTGTAGGTCCGATACCACCACTTGAAACTCTTGCTTAGAAATTTCTTCTAGTGCTTTTTCTGGAGATTGCAGGCCAACCATCTCAAATTTTCCACGCAAAACTCGTTCTAAAGCACTTAGATTTTCAGCTTCATCATCAACGACTAAAATTTTAGGTAATAAAGAACTCATGATGTGACCGGTAGTATAAATCGGAGCACCAAAAATACCAAGAGATTGATTGGTGCTTTTACTCTTACCGTCCGACTATCACAGCGAAAGACCACTCATGACAAGGCGTGACTCATTTAATCTCGCTTCATTTTAGTTTTTGTCGCTTTCATGACCGAAAAAGAGGAAAATAATCAAATGCTACGATTCTATCTTACCTCTCTTATTTTCTTACTCTCAGCGAATCTTTTTTCCGATGAACCGAAGCCCGCCATTTCAGAGAGTCAAATAGAACTAAAAACAAAGATCGAAAATATTATTTCACCTAAAAAATTAAAAGATTTAAAGGCGGGTATTTTTGTGAGCTCCTTACAGACAGGAGAGATTCTCTATGAACAAAATGCCGATGAACTTTTAGTTCCGGCTAGCGTTAATAAAGTCTTTACCGCCTACAGCGCTTTAAAAAAACTTAAACCTAATTTCACCTTCAAAACCCAGGTCTTTATCACTGGCACTATTAAAAATGAATCTCTCGCTGGAGATCTTTACCTAAAAGGCGGCGGTGATCCCAGTCTAGTTTCTGAACGACTGTGGTTGCTGGTTAATGATCTCATGCGATCTGGAGTTAAAAAAATATTGGGTAACATCGTGGTAGATTCCTCTTTTTATGATGGAGTAAGAACCCCTGAAAATCGCCCGAAATATTTGAAGGACCAAGCCTATAATGCTCCGATTGGGGCCCTCTCCTTTAACTTTAATACCTGCACCGTTTATGTAAAACCGGGCGATAAAATAGGGAGTCCTCCACTAGTATTTACCGATCCTGAGAACACCTATATTGATGTTGTGAATCAAGCTACCACCGCCAAACCCGGCTCCAATAATACCTTAGCAGTTAATCGTACAGAATATGTAAAGGGTGACCTTGGAGATACCGTTCTTCTTAGGGGGGGAATTCCGCTCGATCATAAAGAGGTTCGCTTTTACAAAAACATTGTAAACCCTGCTCTGTATGCTGGGCACATGCTCAAAACTTTCATGGGGCAAAGAGGCATTAAAGTACCGGGAAATGTCATTGAAGGGATCGTTCCCGAAAAGGCAAAACAAATTTTAGAATTTGAGTCTCAACCCCTGTGGCAAATCATTTGGGGAATGAATAAATTTAGTAATAATTTTGTAGCCGATCAACTAATGAAACGTCTTGGTGCTGAAGTATGGGGAGCACCGGGTAGCATGGAAAAAGGGATTATCGCTCTTGAAAATGTGCTTGAAGACATAGGGATTCCTAAGGGCCTCTACAAAATTGTCGACGGCAGTGGACTAACCCGCGAAACACACGTTACGGCTCGACAGGTAGCTCGTGTTCTTCAAACGGCTCACAAAGACTTTTCTATGGCACCAGAATTTATCTCTTCGCTCGGAATTGGTGGTGAGGATGGCACCATGAAGCGCCGAACTTTAGCGGTAAGTGAATCTATTATTAGAGCTAAGACCGGTTCCTTAGATGGTGTGAGTGCATTGGCAGGCTATGTCACCTCTGCAGACAATGAACTTTTAGTTTTTACCATTTTATTGAATGATCCCCAATTTAAATACGGTAAAATGGCCACCTGGGCAGACCAAGTAGCAACTGCCGTTTCTAAGTTTCACAGAAAATAATTTTTTAGAATCT
>JABMMY010000050.1 GCA_013205415.1 Deltaproteobacteria bacterium | reverse complement strand
TCTGATCATGATGACCTCATTTGTAAGGATCGTGATTGTTCTTTCCTTCTTACGGCAGGCCATTGGAACTCAGGTGCTGCCCCCTAATCAATTAATCATTGGACTCTCCTTGTTCCTCACCACATTTATTATGGCGCCAGTTTGGAAAGGCATTCACCAAGAGGCGCTGATTCCCTACCTTGATAATAAAATAAGTCAGCAGGACGCCCTTTCCTATACGGAGGGTGCGATGAGAAAATTTATGTTTAAACAGACCCGCGATAAGGATTTAGGGTTGTTTGTAAAACTATCTAATATTGCGATGCCGTCGAAACGAGCCGATGTACCGACCTATCTTTTGATTCCAGCCTTTATGATCTCTGAATTAAAAACTGCATTTTTAATTGGGTTCATGATCTATATTCCGTTTCTGGTGCTGGACATGGTAGTGGCCAGTATTTTAATGGCGATGGGTATGATGATGTTGCCGCCGGTGGTTATTTCATTACCGTTTAAATTAATTCTTTTTGTTTTAGTCGATGGGTGGCAACTTATTATTAGCTCCCTAGTCAAAAGCTTCGGGTAATTTATGCAAACTGAACAAATTTTAGATATCACCAGACAGGCCATGAGACTGGCTGTACTTTTAGCGGCTCCACTTTTAATCTTTGGTCTAGTGGTGGGTGTGTTGATGAATGTGTTACAGGCCGTGACACAGATCACAGAGACCACTCTGGCGGTAGTTCCAAAAATGGCTGCGATGCTTTTGGCCCTAATTATTTTTTCTCCATGGATGCTTGATCTATTGGTCGATTTTACGACTCAATTGTACGAGAGCATTCCAACTATGGTTCGATAAAAAAATGACATCACTCTATCCCAATGACTGGATGGCCTATTTAGGCGTGTTTACGGTTTTTGTGAGAGTGCTTGGCTTTTTTATGCTCGTTCCTGGATTTTCCCATAAAACAATTCCAGTCAACATTAGAATTCTACTTTGCCTCTCACTTTCCTTAGCCTTCTATCCGATCGTAAAAAGCTCTGTAGGTGCCATTCCTGGAACATGGGGCGGTATAGTAATTCTCGTTTTGAAGGAGTCGGGTGTAGGTCTTTTAATGGGATTTATTTGTTACATTACCTATGAGGCTATTCATCTGGCGGCACAGATTGTGGGATATCAAATGGGTTTTGGTACGGCAGGTCTTATCGATCCTCAAAATCAAAGTAACGAATCTCTGCTAGTTCCTCTACACAGTTGGCTTGCGCTCTTAGTGTTATTTACCACCGACATGCATCATCATCTGTTGAAATTGTTCCTGATGAGTTATGTAGCGACTCAAAAACTTCAGATCGAAAGTTTCTCAAATATAGAAACCTTTAACCTAGTGGTAAATGTATCGGGAAACCTTTTCGCCCTAGCTATTCAGATGGGGGCGCCATTCACACTGATGATTCTATCCTGCAATTTAGTCATGGGGGTGCTCTCAAGATTAATGCCTCAACTCAATGTGATGTTGCTTAGTTTTCCAGTTACCATTTTATTGGGTTTTTGTGGGTTGTATTTACTGGCACCTGAGATTTTAGATTTTATGGCCAATCTCCTACAGGAGATGGGCCAAAACTGTGTTCTCCTTTTAAGAACTTTTTAGATAAATTATGGCTCAATCCGACGAATCAAATGATGAACGCACCGAAACCGCGACGCCGTACCGTCGTGAAGAGTTTCGTAAACAGGGTACCGTAGCCATGAGCCGAGAGGTGCTCTCGGTACTGATGATGGCATCGGTAGGTTTTTCAGTTTTTGTTCATTCCAAAGGAATGCTCGCGCAGTTTTCTCTTTTAGCACAACAATTTTTTGGTTTCGTTATTCGCGGCGAATTTGGAAAACCTCAGTTCCTGGAGCTTCGCTGGGACATCGTAAAATCTTTAACCTGGATGGTGTTCCCTATTTTAGCTGTGGCGATGGTAGCAGGGGTGGTCTCTTCGGTGATGCAGGTAGGATTTTATATGACAGGGGAACCCTTGGCGCCAAATCTAGACCGTATCAATCCCCTAAATGGTTTAAAGAGAATGTTTTCTAGCCAAGGCCTAGTTGAGGTGGCTAAGGCATTAATAAAAATCGCAATCGCCAGTTGGGTCGTATGGAAATTTTTAAAGGCCGAAACCCCCTCCGTAGGGGTGTTGTACCAGCAAAGTACGTTACAAATTGTCACCTACACTCTGCATACGATGGGTCGCCTATTTGTAAGCCTACTCACCTTCTTAGCTGTGATTGCAGGACTAGATTATGCTTTCCAGAAATACTCACTTGAAAAAAAAATGAAGATGACTCGTAGAGAGGCTAAAGATGAATTCAAGTTACGAGAAGGGGATCCGCTCATAAAATCGCGAATTAGAAATATTCAGCGAAAAATGGCGAGCCGCCGCATGATGGAGGCAATCCCTAAGGCCACCGTTATTATTACCAACCCCACTCATCTAGCTGTAGCACTTCAGTATGATGTGGGCATGCAGGCCCCTAGAGTGACGGCGAAGGGATCAGGTTTTGTCGCCGATAAGATCAGAGAGATTGCCAGAGAAAATAGAATTCCTATCGTCGAAAATAAGCCGCTGGCTAGAAACATGTTTAAAAATATTCAGATCGGGCACCTGATACCCAAAGAATTATATAAAGCGGTCGCCGAGGTGTTGTCCTATGTTTACAAACTTCGCGGCTTAACTCGTCCGGATGGGCAGCCCCAGACTTCACCTCAGGGCCCCAGGCAAACACAGGTTAGTTAAGAGGAAAACTTATGAATGATAAAAATGGTTTCGATTTCAGCAAGCTACTAAAGCACAGCGATATTATCGTGGCTCTTGGAGTTTTGGGGATATTGGTAGTCATGATTCTTCCCATTCCGGCCTTTTTAATGGATATGTTTTTGGTAACTAATATCACCGTGAGCATTGCGATTCTTTTAGTGTCCGTTTATGCGGGAAGACCTCTGGATTTCTCTGTATTTCCGACGGTGCTATTATTTGCGACCCTTTTTCGTTTGGCGCTAAACATTGCTAGTATTCGCCTAATTTTAGTCAATGGTCATGAAGGAACTGCTGCAGCGGGAAGAATTATTGAAACCTTTGGAGAGTTTGTCGTCGGTGGAAATTATATTGTGGGCGCGGTTGTTTTTATCCTTTTAGTTATTATCAATTTTGTAGTTATCACTAAAGGTTCTGGTCGTGTGGCTGAAGTTGCTGCGAGATTTATTTTAGATTCCATGCCCGGTAAGCAAATGAGTATCGATGCCGATCTCAATGCCGGTTTAATAAATGAAGAACAGGCGCGTGAACGAAGAAAAAAGGTAGAACAGGAGGCAGATTTTTATGGCGCCATGGATGGTGCGAGTAAGTTTGTGCGGGGAGATGCGATTGCCGGAATTCTTATTACCTTGATAAACGTTATTGGCGGATTTGCCATTGGGGTATTTCAAAAAGGATTACCATTAGAAAAGGCGGCTCAGCTTTATACCTTAATGACGATAGGTGATGGACTGGTCACTCAAATTCCTTCACTTATTATTTCGACCGCTTCCGGTATTATTGTCACCCGTGCCGCCTCGGGAAGTAATTTATCTAAAGAGGTGGCTCGCCAGATTTTAATGCAGCCACAGGCGATGTCTGTCACTTCAGGAATTCTCTTTTTTCTTGGGTTAATTCCAGGATTACCAGGGCTTCCCTTTTTTACATTAGCTTTTGTTCTAGGCGGGGCCTCTTGGGCCGTTAGAAATCATGAAAAGGCAAAGGGGGATAAAAAAGAGATCGATACCCGAAAGGCGGCTGAAGTTAGCGCCATCGAAACTCATGTGCCGCCAGAGGTTGATATTTTAGAACTACAGGTAGGTTATGGTCTCGTGAACTTAGTTGAAGGTGAGTATAAGGGAGATCTGATCGATAGAATTTTTGGGATACGAAAAGAGTTTGCCAAGGATCTCGGTATCGTGGTTCCCAAGGTAAGAATCAAAGATAATCTCGAGCTGGAGCCCAATCAATATGCGGTATTGGTCAAAGGAATTTCTGTAGGTGGAGGGGAGCTAATGCCTGGGTATGCCTTAGCGATGGATCCCGGAGACATTACAGAGACCATGGGAGGTATCGAAACCCATGAACCTGTATTTGGATTAGCCGCCCTTTGGATTCCAATGAGTCAAAAAGAGAAGGCACAGATGCAAGGCTACACTGTAGTGGAAAGTTCTACCGTTATAGCCACCCATCTTTCTGAAATTATTCGAAGCCATGCGTATGAACTTATTGGTCGACAGGAAATTCAAGGGCTGATCGAAAATATTTCAAAAACACACCCCAAGGTAGTTGAAGAACTCATTCCTAATGTATTGCCGTTGGGAAGTGTCCTGAAGGTTTGTCAGAGTTTACTACGTGAGCAGGTGCCCATTAGGGATATGCTGACGGTGCTTGAGACATTAGCTAATTACGGTGGGAGCTATAAAGATCCAGAGGTGTTAACAGAGTTTGTAAGAACGGCCCTTTCAAGAACCATCACTCATCGGCTAGCTGCTAGCAATGGAGAGCTTGAGGTCATGCATATGCAGCCTAAGACAGAGGAGGTTCTTATTCGGGCCTATCAAAAAAATGAAGCGGGTGTGAGCCTAAATCTTGAAGCCGGATTTTTTGAGAAGTTGGTGTCAAACATTCAAAAGCAAATTGAAGAGACTGTATTTAGCAATGGCTCTCCGGTTCTTCTTTGTCACCCTTTAGTAAGATCTAGTTTAAAGAAAATGATCACTCGATTCATTCCCACTTTAACTATTATTTCAGCTAATGAGATCGCAAATTCAGCCAAAGTAAAATTCGTAGCCACAGTGGAGGCATAAAATGTTTGTTAAAAAATTTGAAGCACCTTCTTTAGAACAGGCTTTAAAAATGGTGAAGTCGGAGATGGGGCCCGAAGCCCTAGTCTTATCCACTCAAGAAAGAAGATCTGGAAAATTATTTAGTCGCAGATTTATTGAGGTCACTGCGGCATCGGAGTCTAAAAGAGAAAACAAAAAAGCTCCGCAGATTGAAAAAAATAATCCCCAGGTAAATCTAGCTGAAGTATTCCCAGAAAGAAAAAACAATGTAAAATATTTTACTAAGCCATCGCCCCATGAAAATGTTCCTGTCGCTAAATCGAAGGTAGAGCGATATGTAGATATCGAGCCCGATTCTTTACCTGGTTTTCAGACGGCCCAGGTCATTTTAAAAAATGAAACTGTGAAATATGAGGCTGGCTTTAAGGGCATGGGGATTTCGAATGAGCATGCGACTCAGCTAGCCAAACGAATGCTCCATGATTTCTCTAAAACAGATCTTTCCAATCCCAGTTTTTTAGCCAAGGCCAAAACCAAGGTGCTAACTGTGGGCCTTCGCACCTTAAGTCCTGGAGAATTTTTTAAACGAGCCGATTGGATTCCTATCGGTATTTCGGGCTCAGGAAAAACCACTGCGTTGGTGAAACTGGCTATTTTAGCAAGAGAACAGGAGAAGAGTGTTTCTCTAGTGAGCATGGACAATCGCAAGGTAGTGGGAAGAACCGAGCTGTCTGGCTATGCTCGACTCATTCGAGTTCCTTTTTTCACAGAGATAAACCACGCGAATCCTGAAAAATTAAAACTTATCGACTGCCCTGCACTTAATTTAACCGAGGGGGATAATACCACTCTGGAAAAACTGGCTCTAGAAAGATCTAGTTTTATTGTTCTAGATGCCTCCTCTCGTCTTTCCGAATTAATGAGACAGGTGCAAAAGGCCATGGTCTTTTCACCTGAGGCGATTGCCTTTACGAAACTGGATAGTGTTCATGATAGAGGAGTCATTTATGATGTCCTAAAAATGACCCAGCTTCCGTTATTAGGGATATCGCTTTCCTCGTCTTTCAAAACAAAATTTAAGTTTTTTACCCCTTCAGAATTAGCGCAGTTTTTGACAAAGGAATAATAGACACATGAAAAAAGTGATTTCATTTTCCAGTGGAAAAGGTGGCGTTGGTAAAACGAGTCTAGTAGCTAATTTAGGAATGCTATGGGCGAATCAAGGCAAGAAAACTCTTCTTGTCGACGGAGATTGGGCTCTGGGAAAACTGGCTTTAACTCTAGGGGTGAAGCCTCAGTGGGCGGTAAATGATGTACTCGAGGGAAGAATATCTTTAGGTGAGGCGGTTCAGGGAGTCACCGAGCATCTTTCCTTATTGGCCTCCCCTTCCGGTATCTTAGGGTTTGAGGAACTTTCCGAACTACATCGTACTCAGTTATTTTATGAGATAGACGCTCTGCAGGAAGATTATGACCTGGTTTTAATTGATCATTCTTCAGGACTACACGGTGGAGTGATTCAGTTTGCCGCAGCCGCACATCAACATGTGGTGGTAACTACCGCAGAGCCTACAAGTTATATGGATGCTTATGCTATAATGAAGATACTTTCAAAGCGATTTCAGGTTCGGAACTTTCAGCTAATCATTA
The DNA here is from genome assembly GCA_013205415.1 of Deltaproteobacteria bacterium. Taxonomy (GTDB): domain Bacteria; phylum Bdellovibrionota; class FAC87; order UBA2466; family UBA2466; genus UBA2466. The sequence goes on along the minus strand of JABMMY010000050.1, from coordinate 12,087 downwards.
CCATGAGTCAGAATCTTTCAGAAACACAAAAAATTATTGAAAGGTTTATTGATATCACTCAAAGCCATTTAGATGTGAAGGTGAAGGAGATAGGCCATTTTTTATTTGAACCCAAAGTGGCAGAGTCTCTCAGGCAGCAGAAACCTTTAGTATCGCTTTATCCAGAAATAGTATTTAGCCAAAAACTGTCGAAAGTATGTCAGTCACTAGAGAGCAGTCCCATTGAAAAGGGAAGTGGTTTAAAGTTTTTTTACTCAGACAATCTTAACCTTACACCAGCGAGATAATTATGGCACCCAGCTTAAAAAAATATCCCACAGGAAAAAAAATCGATCGTCGAACCAAGCAAAAGTTGATTATCGAATATGCGCCACTCATTAAATTTATCGCTCAAAAAATTGCGATGCGCCTTCCTTCAAATATCGAATTTGACGATCTGGTCTCCAGTGGAGTGATAGGGTTGATGGACGCGATAGATAAGTATGATCCCACCCGGGATAATAAATTTAAAACCTATGCTGAATTTCGAATTCGCGGTGCCATTCTCGACGAACTCAGAGCGCAGGACTGGGTACCGAGATCGGTCAGAGAAAAGGCAAAACAATTGGAACGGGCCCACGTTAAGTTGGAACATAGTTTAAATAGAGTGCCTACTGAAGATGAGCTCACAGAGGAATTAAAGGTAACTAAAGAGGAATATTACGACCTTTTGAATCAGGTGAAGTCGGTTTCTATTTTAAGCCTGGATGAAGCAGGAAGTTTTAATTCTAGCGACAGAAAAAGTATTTTGAATCTTCTTGAAAGCTGTAAGATTCCCAGCCCTTTTGCTCAGCTTAATCTGAAAAATGTTAAAGGTGTCGTTACCGAGGCGATTGAGAATCTTCCTGAGAAGCAACGGCTGGTGCTCAGCCTTTATTACTATGAGGATCTCAATTTGAAGGAAATTGGGGAGGTTCTAGAGGTGACCGAGAGTCGAGTGTCTCAGCTGCACACACAGGCTATTTTATCTTTGCGAAGGAAATTGAAAAATCACTTTGACGAAGACTCTCATGAAATGGGAAAGTAATATCTGTGCTAGCTGAGATTAAAGAATTTCTTGATTATATTGCGATTGAGAGGGGCCTCTCGCCCAATACCGGTTTAGCCTATGCGCAGGATTTGGAACAGCTAAGTCAATTTTGTAGTCGATATCGATTAAATATTTTAGAGGTTTCGCATAAAGAGTTAAGAACCTTTGTGGCCTATTTGAGAAAACAGGAATTAAACTCTCGTTCGATAGCTAGAAAAGTCTCTACGTTGAAGCAGTTTTATAAGTTTTTAATTCGTGAAGATAAAATTCAAAATGACCCTGCAGACCTGCTTTCCATTGTCCAAAAATCGGTTCGGTTACCCAAACATCTTTCCGTAGAGGAGATGTTTCGCTTAATTGCCTCTGCTGAAGGAAATACGAATGTGGAAATTCGCGATAGAGCCCTGCTTGAGATGTGGTATGGCACCGGGGCTAGAGTTTCTGAAATGGCACAATTAAAGATTGCTAATATCGATTTGGAAGGCAAGGTCGTTAAAATTGTAGGGAAGGGTGGTAAAGAGAGAATCGTTCCGTTGTCTCAAGATGCGATTCAATGGGCCCAAAGATATTTGAGCATTCGTCACCAGTGGATATTGGATCACAATTTAAAAGAGACTAAAATATTTTTTCTGAGTCGTTTAGGGAAGGCTTTTACTCGACAGGGAATTTGGAATTTACTTAAGAGATATGTCAAACGATCCCAGATTTCTAGAAAAGTATGGCCCCATATGATCAGGCATTCCTTTGCCACTCATGTGCTTCGCGGAGGGGCCGATCTTAGAGCGGTGCAGGAACTATTGGGACATAAATCGATTGCTACGACTGAAATTTATACCCATCTTGCCATAGAAAATTTAAAGGTAATGCAGCTAAAATATCACCCTAGAGAGTAATTTTTTTTAAATCTGTATTTGATAAGTTCTAAAATTAAGGTCTGTTGTAAAATCATAAGGAGATCTCATGAAATCTTTTTTATTAGCGTGTGTTTGTTTTATTAGTGTAACGGGTTGTTTAAAACAGGTGACTCCTAGCGGTAATAGTAATGCACAAAGTAACGCGATTACGGGCGCTATTGTCATGAGAGATTGGCATGGACGGGCTATTGAAAAACCGGATGGCCATGTGATGGCGCAATTTACAAAGTCGGGAGTTAGGGCCCCTTCTCTAGAGGGTGGGCTTAAATTACCCTATCTATCTCACTTCCAAAAATCGGCTGTCGATGGAGGTCGGGCTGTGACCCGATGTGAAATTATCAAAGAGCCTAAAACGCCTAAGCCTGAAAATAGGGCGTCGGCCACGGTAACGGTAGGAAAGGTCTCATTTGGAACTTCATCTAATGATTTAGTCTCTTTAACCGAAGGGGAAAATCATCTGTATAAGTTGGATCTGCAACCTAATTTTACTAGTGGTATTTATTTTGCCACGGTAGAGGGAACCAAAACGACTCCTAATTTTTCGGTGAAAATGTCGATGCCCGAGAGAATGAGTCATGTGATAGTACAGGGACAGGATTTTGAAACCTCAGCCACTGCCTTTAGAAAAACCGAACCCTTAAGACTCTCTTGGGATTCGCCCACTGGAGATCTAGACTTAAAAATAAACCAAATGGAACTAGAAATTATTTCAGACACAGCCACAGAAACGGTCTCCTTAATCTGCGGAGTTGTGGAAAAGGATTTAATGGTCGGCTCCCAGACGATCACCTGGGATATTCCGGTAACCTATCTGCAGTCTCTAAATGCCACCACCTCTGCCTTCGTAATTTTAAAGCGAGGCCAGTGGATGCGAGCCTCTAGCCCCGATATTGGCGTGATTAGTTTTGAAGGGGTGAGAGTCTATGCGACTCAAGCCTTAATTGCTGAGTAGGGATTATTAGTCCTCGTTTGTCTCATTCGTCTCATGCCCCGCATCAGAATGAACCGTTTTTGCCTTAGCCAGTAGTTCATTTTGAATGACAGCCTTTTTCTCTAAGTTATCTTGCCAAGATTCCATTAAGGCTTTTTGAAGTGCTGAACCCATTTTCTTCTCGGTGGCTTCACGGTTTTTTCCTATGTCGGCTATTTTTAAGCTCTCAAAGGAGATCAATTTTAAAAAGTAATACTGCTCCTGAAAGTAGAAAAGTTTTTTAGAGACCGGTTGTGCTTTTGACAGTTGAGTGGCGCCATCTAAGATAGAGTCTACCTGTCCAATTCCTGGAATATTTCCTTCACTTAAATTAAAGCTTCCGGTTTTCTTAACCTCAATTTTCCATTTTTTAAGTTCAGCTTCAATAGGTTTCCCGTCGGCGAGTAGTTTTTCAATGCCCTGTCTTTTTTCGGTAGCCCATTTGCTTTTGGCCTTTTCTATGATCAGTTTTGAAGTAATTTTATTTCTGACCGTTTCTAAAGGCTGAACCTTCGCCTCTCTTTTATTTTCTAATTTTAAAACGAAATAGCCAAAAGATGTTTCAATAAGGGAGGAGACCTCTCCTAATTGTAATTTATCAATAGCCTGTTCTAACGATTTTTCTAAAGTGCCTCTGGTGATCCATCCCGCAAGACCCCCTTTTTTTGCATATTCATCGTCAGATTTTGCCTTTGCAATCACCTCAAAATTGGCGGCAGTGACCTCTTTTTGAATCTCCTCTGCCCTTTTTTTAGCGGTAGCTTTAACCGCCTCTGAAGCTTGAAAAGGAATTCCGATTCTAATTTTTCGTAGTTCTACAGAGGCGGGATCTGTAAATTCTTTGAGATGTGACTCGTAGTAAGAGGATACCTCTGAAGCTCCAGTTTTGGTAAATTCGATTAGCTCCTTCTCAGAGGGCTCCATAGTGGGCGCTAAGGCAGTAAAATCAATTTTCGCGTAACCCAATTCGATCTTTGCCTGGGTGACGATCTCATCCTTTTTGATAGCCTCTGGAGTGATTCTGACTCGATCTATTAAGTAGTTCTGCCAGCGACCTGTTTGAATCTCACCTCTTAATCGACCCTCCTCTATGCCACGATTGGGAAGCTTTAAGTATTGCTCCGAGTCGAACTTACCCTCTTTTTGATAGTAGGGCAGGGAACGAATTTTATCGGCTAGCTCTTCATCGGAAACTAGAATCCCTTTGTCCTTGGCCTGCTGAGATACCAATTTATATTTGATCAATTCCTTTAAAGTTGATTCTGGAATTTTAAAGGCCGAAATAAGTTTTTCATCATATTGGGCCCCTAACATTTGTTGGTACTGACTAAGCCGATATTGAAGCACCTGTTGGAATTCCCTTTGACCGATCGATTCCCCATTTACCCACGCCACCGGCGCACCCTCGCCTTTTGTGTTTGAGCTTTTTCCGGAACCGTAAACAAAAAGCATGACGAAAATAATCGCCACTAAAATTAAGGTATAAAACAGATTCTCTTTTTTTCGACGAATGGCTTCAAGCATGGGGGTTAAAATCCTTTTCAATTTACTAATTTTTTAAAACACAATTAGTCAAATCGGTTTAAATATGTTAAAAATTGTTAAATTACATTAAGATGATCCCTTACTAAAATCAAGAATCTTGGCTACAGGAAGAAAATATTATTTCATTTCACTTCTTTCAGGGCTGACGTGTATCGTCGCTATTTACATCCATGTTCACCGTCAAGGCCGCACCACTTGGGTTGACAGCAGCATCATTTCGTTTACAGGTGGCCTGCAATCTGGATTTTTAAATATGGGGCAAGGCATCAAAAAGACGATAGACCACTATTTCTTTTTGGTGAATACCAAGAAACGAAATGAAGAATTAGAAGGTGAAATTAATATTCTTCGAAGCAAAGTGCTATCTCAAGATGAAATCTTATATGAAAATAAACGACTCCAAGATGAATTAAAGTTAAAGGCACAGGAAAAAGAGACCCTGTTAGCGGCTAGAGTCGTCGCCCATGATGTGTCTCCTGAATTTTTAGGGCTTCGCATCGATAGGGGAACTAAAGATGGCGTAGAGGTAGGAATGGGTGTGATTCATACTAGCGGCGTAGTGGGGCGGGTGCAAAAGGTAACACCCTACTATTCGGATGTTTTAACTTTAGCCGACCCTTCTAGTAATATTGATGTCATTGTTCAACGCAGTCGGGCTAGAGGGATTTTATCGGGGCAAAGTAAACAGCTCAGTTGCAAACTTAAATATATCGATCGGCTAGATGATGTGGTTCTTAATGATATTTTAATTTCGACCGATTTTGGTCATATTTTTCCTAAAGGATTATTTGTGGGAACGGTGACCGCGGTCATTCCTAATTCAAATGGAATTTTACAAACGATATCGGTTAAAAGTGCAATTGATATTTATCGATTAGAGGAGGTGTTTCTTGTATTTCCTCCAAAGCAATCAGAAAAAACTAGTTACTAATTTAAATGCAGTTTTTCTGACCAGTTTTGTTTTAGGGCTTATTTTATTAAAAAGTACCTCTGAAGGCATCATCCCCTCTATGTTTTTAGGTTGGGATGTGCTTTTACCGGTAGCTATTTACCTAGGACAGAGAAGACATATCTGGGAGGGTTTACTTCTTCTACTCTTTAACGGGCACCTTTACTCCTTGAATTCTTCAGCCCCTATCGGAATGTTTGTGGTCTATTATTTAATAATATTTTTTATAGCCCAGATGGTGGCCTATATTTTGTATGCTCAAACTCCTATTTCGGTGGCCTGCTTAATATTTATCGTTACCCTTTTCTCTAGAATTTTATTACCTCTTTGTGCGCAGGGTTTTGATCGGTCTCTCAGAATTCTTTCCTGGGAAAACTGGAGTGTGTGGAATCTTATTCTCAATACCGTATTGGGATTTATTACGTATGCATTATTAGGCATTTTAGATAGAATCACTCTGAAAGTTCCACCTAGGAACCTGACTCTTGGAGATGACTCCTTATGATAGGTAGAGAGGATGAGGTCAGGGAATTTCGACAAAGAGTTTGGGCCTTTCAATTTGTTCTTTTACTATGTTTTTCGGTGTTAATCGCCCGCCTTGCTTATCTGCAGATTCTTAAGGGCAGTGCCCTAAGAATGTTCTCGGAATCTAATCGTTTAAAACATGAGAAATTGCTTCCTACTCGAGGTATTATTTTTGATCGTAATGGAAAGGTAATCGTCGATAATCGGGCCGCTTTTGATGTAGTGGCACTCACACAATTTTTAAAAAATGATCCTGAAAACATGCAACGTTTGGCTAGTACCTTAAATTATAATAAAGCTGAAATGGCTAAGAGGCTTGAAAAGATAGGTCGAGTGCGTAGCTATGTGCCATTACTTTTAAAGTCGGATGTCTCTAAAGATATTATTGCTGCAGTTGAAACGGCTAATCCTCTTTTTGAAGGGGTCGATATCGATTCGATAGTGCAAAGGAGATATCCTTTTAAGGATTTAGCGGCTCAATTACTGGGGCATATTAGTGAAGTGGATAGTAGAGATTTGCAGCAGGACTCTAAAAAGCTGATCCAATCGGGTGATTACATTGGGCGAATGGGATTAGAGCGTTACTACGATTCAGAGCTTCGAGGGGTCAACGGAATTGGCTATGTAGAGGTTGATTCTAGGGGGCGGAGGAAAAAAATTGAAGGGGCTGAGAAATTATTTGGTTTTGTCGCTCAGACCGAGCCGGTGCCTGGAAATAATTTGTATCTCACGTTAGACGTTGATCTTGAAGTGGCGGCCGCCGAGGCATTGAAGTCTCGTAATTTTAATGGCTCTGTCGTCGCCATAGACCCGCGCAGTGGAGAGGTCTTAGCCTTAGTGAATGCTCCCAGTTTTGATCCCGAAAAAATATCGGCAAGGGAGATCGATAGTAAAATGTGGGCCAATCTTAGAGAAAATAAAGATAGACCCCTTAGAAACAGAGCCATTCAGGACATCTATCCTCCAGGATCTACCTTTAAAGTATTTATGGCGATGGCTGCCATGGCTGAAGGAAAGGCTAGTAGAAAAACATCCCATCATTGCAGCGGCTCGATGGCCTTTGGAAATCGTCGATTTAGTTGCTGGAAGGCCCATGGTCCTACAGACTTTGTAAAATCGATTCGAGAATCCTGCGATGTCTTTTTTTATAATATTGGGATCTCCCTTGGGCCCGATTTAATTGCTAAATACGCAAGGCTATTTGGTTTAGGCCAACCGACAGAAATTAAAATGGCCGGAGAGCAAAAAGGATTAATTCCAGATGTTCAGTGGAAACAGGATCGCTTTCATGACATTTGGCACCCAGGTGAGACATTGAGTATTGCCATCGGACAGGGTTATGTGTCTGCGACCCCTATTCAGCTTGCCAATGCCTATGCGGCCATTGGTAATGGAGGTTTTCTTTATAAGCCCTATCTTGTTAAAAAAATTGAGAAGAGAAATGGGGAGATGATTAAAGAATTTCATCCTGAGCTAAAGCGCAAAATTGAAATTCCGCAGGAGGTCTTTGATGCGGTTAAAGAGGGTTTATACCAGGTGGCTAATGCCCCTGGAGGCACCGCCATCGTGAGTGGGCATAGTAAAAAAGTAGCAATCTCTGGAAAAACGGGAACGGCACAGGTGAGAAGTTTTACAGACATCATGAAAAAAAAATGTGAAGCCATGCCCATTAAGGATCGCCATCATGGGTGGTTTGTAGGGTACGCGCCAAGAGAAAATCCAGAAATTGCGGTTGCGGTCATTGCAGAACATGCCTGTCATGGAACGGCAGCGGCACCGATAGCAAGAGCCGTCATCGAGGCCTATTTTGATAAGCTACAGCCTCCTGAATCTTTAGAGAACAACATCCCGAATCCAGTAGAGGGGATTCAGCTAAAAACAAAACTCTCCGCTCCTGTAAAAGTGCTTGAAGAGATAGATGGAGAGGGGGGCGATGCAGGTCCGATAGAATAGGAGCTGGCAAAATTATGGAATCTCAACCGGTCATAAAAACATTCAATGTAGGACTTATCATCTCGATGTTTCTCCTTTTTTTAGTAGGAGTGATCACACTTTATAGCGCGGCAAGGGGCCCCGGTCTTTACGGTCTTTATAAAAGTCAGCTGATTTATTTTGCCGTTGGACTTGTGATGATTACGATTTTAGTTTTTATCGATTCCGAAATTATCGAGAAGATGTCCTATCTCTCCTATGGAATAGTTCTAATAATGTTGGGCCTAGTTTTGGTGATTGGTCATGATGCCAAAGGAAGTTCTCGTTGGTTTAATTTAGGATTTTTCCATCTTCAGCCCTCTGAATTAGCGAAAATAAGTATTGTAATGACTCTAGCCAAATTTTTTGCCGATGAGAAAAAAGGGGGCCCCTATACCTTGAAGCAACTTGCTATTCCTGCCGCCTTTGTTCTTCCCTATTTTCTTTTAATATTAAAGCAGCCCGACATGGGGACGGGCGGGATCGTCTTTTTGACGGCTGGACTGATGGTTTTATTTGTGCGTGTCGATTGGAGATCCCTATTGTTTGTAATAATAGTGGGTCTTATCACCGTGCCCTTAGCCTATCGCTTTGTTCTCCATGATTATCAGCGGGAGAGAGTGAAAACCTTTATAGATCCCGAAAGAGATCCTAGGTCTACAGGGTACAACGCTCTACAGTGTAAAATTGCAGTAGGGTCGGGACAAATATTTGGAAAGGGCTATTTAAAAGGAACTCAGTCGCAGCTTAATTTTATTCCAGAGCAGCAGACCGACTTTATCTTTTCCGTTTTTGCAGAGGAGCGTGGCTTTGTAGGAGGCATTCTTCTATTGGCACTTTATGTTTCCTATTGTTTTTATTCCTTTCGCACCGTGGCTAGAGCACGGGGAAAATATGAAATGCTTCTGGCCTTTGGTTTGACCTCGATTATGTTTTGGCATGTATTTATAAATATTGGAATGGTCATCGGCGTCTTGCCTATTGTGGGTGTGACCCTACCCTTTTTTAGTTATGGCGGATCCTCGCTCTTAACCTTTATGTTAGTGACTGGGTTGCTATTAAATATCAGTCGGAAAAAATATATTTTTTAGTAATGAAAGCTAAACAAAAAAAAATTCTCTATATTCAATATACGAATCCTGCTGGATTTCCTCCCTTGGAAAATAGCTCGCGGCTTTTAGCCGATGCCGGCTGGCAGGTAAAGTTTATGGGGACGGGGGCTTTAGGATTACAGACGGTCACATTTCCCTCTCATAAGAATATAAAAGTGGAGCTAGCAAAGTTTTGTCATCCGGGATTAAAACAAAAAATTCATTATGCTTGGTATTGTTTTAAAACGCTTAAAGAGATTGTACTTTCAGATTACGCCTGTGTTTATGTATCCGATATTTTTTCCTGTCCCATAGGATGGATAGCGGCGAAATGGCTAGGGACCCATGTCATTTATCATGAGCATGATAGCCCTGAAGCTCCAACCTCACTCTTTATGAAAGGGCTTCATTGGACACGAAGGCAGCTTTCTCATAGCGCCAAATTTTGTGTGTTTCCACAGATCGAACGGGCCCAATTATTTCAGCGAGTTTTTTCCGATTCGAATATTCAAATTTGTCACAACATGCCGCTAAGGGCACGGGCCTATCAAAAAACGAGGTCCTCTGAAGGAGAATTTAAACTGTGGTATCACGGATCTCTAATTCCGACTCTGCTACCGATGACCTTGGTCGAGGCATTAGCGTTGTTACCTAGCTCTGTCACATTGCAGTTTGCAGGTTATGAAACTTTAAGCTTTCCCGGTTTCGTGACACAGCTATTAGCAAAGGCTAAAGAGCTGGGTGTAGGATCTAGAGTGAGCTATTGCGGAGCACTTTCTCTTGATCCACTCTTTGAAAAAACTCGTAGTTGTGATTTGGGAATTGCGCTCTTTGAAAGAAACTTTAGAGAGCCTATGGTTGGGGCCTCTAATAAACCCTTCGATTATATGGCCTGTGGACTTCCTTTGTTGATTAATGATTCCCCAGAGTGGACCCACTTTTTTGAGAGGCCAGGATTTGGAAAAAGCTGTAATCCCGAATCTGCAGAAAGTATTGCCGAAACCATTCGTCAGTTGTTAGCACATCCAGAAAAATTAAATGAGATGACACAACTGAGTTTAGATAAAATTAAAAGTGAATGGAACTATGAAACTCAATTTGCTCCCATACAGAGATGGTTAGAAAAGGGATTTTGATCTCGATTTAAAGGAGGCCCCGATTAATTAGATCCCTCTTCGGTATTGTCCGCCGACGTCATAAAGAGCGTGACTCATTTGCCCAAGAGAACAAACTCTGGCCGCCTCCATGAGAACCTCAAATATATTCTCCCCTTTTCTCGCGGCCTCTTTTAGTTTCTTTAGTGCCTGTGGTGCTTCGTGAATGTGAAGTTTTTCAAAGGCTCGTAAATGGGTAATCTGTTCATTTTTTTCAGTATAGGTGGCTCGGGTAATTTCACTAGGAAAGGAGGGGGCGCTATCGGTGGTATTTGGATTTAAAAAGGAGTTCACGCCGATGAGGGGGAGCTCTCCAGAATGTTTTAAATGTTCATAGTACAGCGATTCCTCCTGGATCTGAGATCGTTGGTACTGGGTCTCCATAGCGCCCAAAACTCCACCGCGTACTGAGATCTTCTCAAACTCTTTTAATACCGCCTCCTCTACGAGATCGGTAAGTTCGTTTATAAAAAAACTGCCCTGTAGCGGATTCTCATTTTTTGCCCAGCCCAGTTCTTTAGCAATAATAAGTTGGATGGCCATCGCTCGTCTCACACTCTCCTCTGTGGGAGTTGTGACGGCCTCATCATAGGCATTGGTGTGGAGTGAATTACAATTATCAAAATAGGCAATCACCGCCTGTAGAGTCGTACGAATGTCGTTGAAGGAGATCTCCTGTGCATGCAGGGATCTTCCAGAGGTTTGAATGTGGTACTTTAATTTTTGGCTGCGATCATTAGCTCCATATCGATCTCTCATAGCAATCGCCCAAATGCGTCGAGCCACTCGGCCAATCACCGTATATTCGGCATCTAAACTGGTAGAGAAAAAGAAACTGAAATTAGCCGCAAAATCATCGATCTTCATTCCCCTAGAAAGGTAGTACTCGGCAAAGGTAAAACCATTACTCAAGGTGAAGGCTAATTGAGAGATAGGATTGGCCCCAGCCTCAGCAATATGATAGCCGCTGATGCTCACCGAGTAGTAATTTTTAATCTGATGATCGATAAAATATTGTTGAATATCACCCATCATACGAAGTGCAAACTCAATGGAGAAGATGCAGGTGTTTTGCGCCTGGTCCTCCTTAAGGATATCGGCCTGTACCGTACCACGCACCGATCTCAAGGTGGTTTCTTTGATCTGGGAATATTCTGAATCTGAAGGCTGCCGTTGCTGGCGAATGACAAATTGGTCCACCTGCTGATCGATAGCCGCATTAAAGTAAAAGGCTAGAAGAATGGGTGCCGGACCATTAATAGTCATCGATACCGATACCGTGGGGTCTGAAAGATCAAAACGCGAATAAAGTTTTTTAGCATCGTCTAAAGTACAAACACTCACGCCACTTTCGCCAATTTTTCCGAAAATATCGGGGCGCTCATCGGGATTTTCTCCATATAATGTCACGCTATCAAAGGCGGTGGAAAGTCGCTTCGCTTTTTCACCTTCACAGAGCAAATGAAATCGCTTGTAGGTTTTAGTAGGCGTCCCTTCGCCGGCAAACATGCGCTTAGGATCCTCCTCGGTTCTTTTGAAGGGAAAAACTCCCGCAGTGAATGGAAAATAGCCGGGTAAATTTTCCTGATAAAGAAAATGGAGTAGATCGCTTTGGCTTCTAAAATTAGGCAAACTAATTTTCCTGATTTTATTATGGCTTAAGGATTCATGGTAAAGAGGTACAGAAAAATTTTGGTTTCTCACCTGATAGTCAAAGGAATCTCCTCGATATCTCTCGGCCATTTTAGGGTAGTCTCTTAATAGACCCTGAGTTGAAGGAGATAATCCTGCTCTCTCTTTTTGAAGGGCGATTTCTACTTCATGTTTGACCGATGCAGAAAGGGCAGGGTCCTCCATTAAATGTTGGTAACCCTCAATTTTAGTTACAGTCTGACATTC
>JABMMY010000049.1 GCA_013205415.1 Deltaproteobacteria bacterium | reverse complement strand
GGTTATTACACTCCCGACCATACCACGCTTGCTCAAACCATTTCAGGCTTAGGAATTCGCAGTCTTTTTCTAGCAGCTTCAGTGGGAGCCTCTCCTAATGTACCTTTTATTAATTTTCACCTGATCCAGCCCACCGCTGGAGGCGCTAACATTCATGGTTTTGCCGCTAATCTAGGGGGAAGGTTTGTAACGCTCGGGGCTTCATTTATGTTCTCTTTTTGGAGAACTAGTACAACAACTGGGCCGACTGAGTTACTAAAAATAATGTACTCCGCTACAGGAGGACTTCAATTAGGCCCTACAACCGTTAATGTAGATCTCCTTCATGTCGGTCAAGAATTTACGCCGGGGTTTGCCAATGGAGGAGATGTGTTTACTTTAGACACTCAAACTAGATTCTGGAGAGAAAATTATTTTCTATTTAGTGGCTCCAACTCTAATGTAGCTCGAAGTTTGCTTCAAGGAAAAGGGCTTGAATGGATGTTTGGATTAAAAAGCTATTTGATCTCCGGTTTAGACTTAGAGCTTCTTTATATTAATAAAAAAGATACGGTTTCTAGTTTAGAAAGTACCTCTAATGATATTCAATTTCAAATTCATCTATTTTATTAAAGAGTCCCTTAAAATTGGGTATAGTATTGCTTTCCTTGATTTGCAAACGACTAGGGAGTTAAAGTTTTATGCCGCACAAAAATATTATTCCAAAAGACAATGCCGCCGTTCTTGAAGAGATTCGAAATAGTGAGGCCACTCACGTTAAAGTTGCTGTGGCCGATATCGATGGTATTTTAAGAGGTAAATATCTTCTTAAAGATAAATTTTTTTCTAGTGTAGAAGGCTCTTTTGGATTTTGTAATGTTATTTTCGGGTGGGATAGCACCGATGTCTGTTATGACAACTCCTCTTATACCGGCTGGCATTCAGGTTATCCCGATGCCCAGGCGAAAATTGATCTCTCTACCTATCGTCAAATTCCATGGGATAATCACACACCCTTCTTCCTAGGCGATTTTGAAGATGGCAAGGGAAACCCTTTATCGATTTGCCCCCGACAACTGTTAAAAAAGGTGATTCAAAAATTAAAGGTTGCAGGGTTTGCCGCTAAAACTGGCATCGAGTATGAATGGTTTAATTTTAAGGAAACTCCACAAAGCTGGGCCGATAAAAAATACACCTCACCCGAGCCCATCACACCTGGAATGTTTGGGTATTCATTACTCCGTTCTAGTCTTAATCAACCTTTTTTTGCGGCACTTCTTTCTGAATTAAATCAATTTCGAATTCCCTTAGAGGGATTACATACCGAAACGGGCCCTGGAGTTTTAGAGGCCGCTATCCTATATTCCGATCCCTTAGAGGCTGCCGACCGAGGTATCTTATTTAAAACTGCGGTGAAGGAGATCGGTTATCGGTTTGGAATTATGCCAAGCTTCATGGCCAAATGGAGTCAAACACTTCCAGGTTGCAGTGGGCATATTCATCAAAGTTTATGGAACTGTGATTCCACTGGAAAAGCAGGAGAGACAAATGTTTTTTATGACCCAAAAGACCCCCATAAAATGTCGGCTCTTTTCAAAAGTTTTTTAGCGGGACAACTTCAATGTCTTCCCGAAATCCTCCCCTTTTGTGCTCCTACCATTAATAGTTACAGGAGGCTTGTAGATGGATTTTGGGCACCGACCCAATCAAACTGGGGAGTGGATAATAGAACCACCGCCTTTCGGGTCATTGCTGGAAATAGTAAATCTACAAGATTAGAGGCACGAATTACAGGGAGTGACATTAACCCCTATATTGCTTCGGCCGCACTCCTAGCCGCGGGCCTAATGGGTATTGAGAAAAATTTAAACCTAGAGGAAAAGCCTGTTATCGGAAGTGCCTATCTTAATAAAAATACACAAAGACTTCCTAGAACACTTCAAGAGGCGACACAAAAATTATCCGATTCTAAAATAGCCAGAGAGATTTTAGGAGAGGTTTTTGTGAACCATTTTGTAAAAACACGCGAGTGGGAATGGACACAATTCCAAGACTCTGTTAGCCAATGGGAATTAAAAAGATACTTTGAAATTATATGATTATAAAAAAAACAAAATTTAGTTTTCCCACCACCATTTTTTTTGGACCCGGCGTACGTCATGACGTTGCAGAAAATTTACTAAAGGAAAAACTTTCTCGGCCCCTGATCGTCACCGATAGAGGAATCGTCGGCCTCCCCTTTTTTAGTCATTTTTCAAAGTCGCTAGGTTCCGAAAAATTAAAGGTCGCTACCTTTTCTGAGATCTCAGGAAAT
>JABMMY010000048.1 GCA_013205415.1 Deltaproteobacteria bacterium | reverse complement strand
CTCTTCACTAGCGCTTAACTCTGGATTATTTTGTATGAGATCTTTGAGGCAGGTTTCCCAGGTTAAGGTTGATTTTGCATTGGCCGAAGAAAGGCTAAAAATCATTACCAATGAAAGCCAAGCCAGTTCAGGTAAAATATTCGATCTCATTGAGTCTCACCCCAGAGAATTTAAATCGCGTTTTAGGAGTTTCTAAGCAGAAAAAAGGAGGAAGGAGACAATCTATTTCTACTATCTATATTATCTTTTGCCTACCCCTCCTATTATAGGACAAAAAATAGAACCACTCCAACTCTTCTTTGCTAGCCTGTGGAGGGTAAAAACTGAATTAGGGATCACGCGTCGAAGTCGCCGTAATAACTATTATGCGACCTCAACAGATCGTTTTAATAGAATTCAATAGGGTAGTAGTTGTGAATTGGGCCTCTTCGCAGTTAAAATACAGCTAAAGAACCGAATTTCAAAAAAATATTTTTTCAACAAGGGAGTCACATGCGTTACTTCATGATTATTTTGTCTTTACTGGTGGTAGTAAGTGGTCAAGCTACAGCGGGGTTAATTATTCATGCTGCGGAAATAGGAATTGGAAAGTTCCATCGGCAAGATAATATTGTTCATCCCTACGAGAGTGGAAATGCGTGGCTTCCTTATGTGTTACCTACTAACGCTGAAACTAAAACTCCTATTGTAATGGAGAATGCAGACCATTCGATCACCGTCTTTTTTTCAACTTTAGAGGAGCTGCTGACTAAAGTGGCACAGATCAGTCAGACTCGAGGTGAACAGATCTCCGTTTTAAATTTTAATGCTCATGGGTTACCTGGAGGAATGTGGTTTCCGATGAATGAAAGTTTTAAAAATAGTGTGGAGTGCTGGCAGTGGAATGCGGCAGCAACGGGATCCGATAAGGCCAATCATGATCAGTATTACACTCCAGTGGCTAAACAGGACATTATGAGTATTCGAGAATATGCTCAAACGGGAGGAGGCGTTCCCTGCGTGACCGGATATAATCAGTGGAAATCTATTTTGGCTAAAGTGCCACAATTGAAACCCACGCTAGCTAAAGATTTAAAACTAAATATTCTTTCCTGTGTCGTAGGACTAGGTCCTGTCGGCGATAAATTCATGACAGGATTAGGGGCTCTATTAGGGGGAACCGATCAAGTCCAGTTACGTTCCTCTCTTTATTTCGGTTTGGGAGATTGGTCTATGCCTGAAGGAATGGGTTTTTGGGATTACCAAACTGACGAACAATTAGAGCATGATAATTCTATTTATGGAGTTAATCGTAAAGACAGAGAGATCATGCAAAAGGGAAAGGTAAGGGTTACCGCTCTTGTTAAAGGAGCTTGGCTATCGACCGTATTAGAAGGTCAAGACTTCATGTCGCTAGGTGCAGATAGTTTAGAGGTTTCTAATGCCACTTGGGGTAGAGAATTAGTGTCTCGCTCTGCTATCAAACCTAACACTATTCGAAATCCAGGAACTTCAGTTTATGAATCGGTAAAATAGGTTTTAATTAAATTCTAATATTTTATAAAAAAGGCGGTCTCCTAGGGGAGGTCGCCTTTTTTAATGCCCATTGATTTTTATTTTCCAATGGGTCAGCGTTCCGGTGTCAGCTAAAAAACCATCGATCACCTTTAGGGTCCAGCTTCCATTAGCCATTTCATCTAAAAAGGCATTGGTATTTAAATGAATTGCATTGAAATTAGGGCCTAGAATAAAACTATTGATATTCAGTAGGATACTTTTAGTTCCAGAGGGTGAGGTGAGCTCGACCCCTAAATCACCTGGAATGGTATGGGTGACAGACAACTCTATTTCTACCGCCTCTATTTTTAAACTATCTGTCACACTAATGGATGAAGAAACCCCGGTGGCACTTTTGTCTGGAATAGCTAACGCAATAGTCCCACTAGAAAATTTCCAGCTACCGTCATTGTTTAAAGTTTCATTTAGAGTGCCTAATAATGTTAGGTCATAAGTTTTTGCCATAGCGACCGCTGCATCTACATCCACACCGCCAAAGCCATACCAATTATGAAAAAATATTCCGGCATTATTTTGTACCCACCCCTGTTGGTAGGTGTGACCCGCAAGCGAATAGTCCGCACCCCCAGGGTGAGAGGTATTTCCAGCGGTGGCATCTACTTTTTTTGCGGTTTTAGCCAAAATATATTTGACGTCTCGCCAGGTGAGCAAAGGCCTGGTCTGTAATATTAAAGCAATGGCCCCAGAGGTATTGGGAGCGGCTGAGGAGGTTCCGTTCATCGTGCTTGTATAGTTGCAGTTGGAGTTAAGAGAACTATTTCCAGATTCAAAGGTATTGGCGGTATTAGTAGTTCGAGAGAGCCCTTCGCTACACCCAGTGGCGTCGGTGGAAATAATAGCTGGACTTGTGGTTCCGAATTGCCCTCCGGGTGCACCTACCCAAAGATTAGATCCCGGAGAGGAATAGCTTGACCTCTTGCCATTAGCATTTAGCGCCCCCACCACAACCGTTTGATAGATTGCATTTTGCCCTTCCATATTAGAG
>JABMMY010000047.1 GCA_013205415.1 Deltaproteobacteria bacterium | reverse complement strand
TTTATCAAAATATTCATCATCAGGACGAACGTAATTTTTAGCTCGATTCCAATACTGTTTCGCCTGTTCAATCTGACCAATACTTTCCAAAATATAACCATGAGTATAGGCCTCTTTGGCAAGTCGACTCAGTTGTTTCTTAGATTTTAACAGTAACTCTTTGGCATCTTCATAGGCCGCATCTCGCTTTAGCATCTCTTCACACAGATCACGAGTGGCATTATAATCACCCTCTGCAAACTTCTCTTTGGCCTGAATTAGAAAGGGTTCAAACTCCTCTTTCTGAGCAATTTTGGCTCTATCAATTATTTGCTTGGCCTCATTCAAATAGGTTTGATCCGACTTCAAGTTTATCTTCCTAATCTGTTCAGCTAAATCTATCGCCTCTTGATACCCCCGATTACCCAAAGCTGTGAGAGCTTTTTCATAAAGTTGTTTAATGAGATATTTTTTTTCCTCCTCAGGATCTCTATCGGGAGGTAGGTTTTCTAAATCCTTAATTTTAAGGTCAGCCGCTTTGAAGCCCTTTGATGCTATTACATTTCTTGGTTCTAAATTTAAAGCCAACTGGAACGACTCAGCAGCTCTCTCGAATTCACCCTGTTTAAGATACTCGATTCCATCCTCTAGATAGATATTTAGATCCTGAACCTCATCCTGTTTTGCTTTTTCCGCTGCCAATTGTGAAGATTTATCGCGATACCTCTTATCTAATTGATCTAGCAATTCCCTTGAGTTTTTATAATAGGGAAGAGACTGATGAATCCTTCTTAAATCCTCTCTAGTTTTTTCAATTTCCTCTAGTGTTAAATCTGCCCTTTGAGAAACTATGCTTGCATTAATATAGGACCCTTCAATCTTGCGCTTCATTTCGTCGGTTAGTTCAGCAAAATCCTTTGGAATTCTTGGTACAATATTACTTTTATCGGTGATGGCTGTAGCCGATTTGATTGCTGCGATTGGTTTGGCCTCTTTGGAATTTCCACTAGATAAATTCATCCACCACAATACCAACCCAATGGTTATTACTATGACAAGAACAAGCCTTACTATCGATCTTTTCTTGGGTTCGGCCTCAACAAACAACGCTTGATCTTCATCCTCTTCCTCTCTGACAGCAACAGGAGGAGAGGCACTACTCGACTTTCTAAGTTTACTTAATTCCACTCGTTCATCCGAATCCAAATACAACGATTTTGTGGAATCTCTGCCAGCGGTTTGTACCGGTATTAATCCAGTGGCATTGCCTGCCTCATGTAATAAAAGATCATGAATCAAAAACTTAATCTTGGTACTTCCAAATTCAATGACATCATAACTACTCAAGGGATGTTCAAGAATTCTTACTCCATTGACACAGGTTCCATTACGACTATTAAGATCAAGAACTCGATATCCAGTTCCGAAACGAATAATCTTAGCGTGAACTCGTGATAACTTATCATCATTCAACATGACATCAGCTTTTCGGCTTCTGCCAAAACTAAGTTCGAATGATTGGAGTGAAATCTCCTCTCCAGCACGAGGGCCCGCTATAAACATAATTCTCGCGATTAACGGTTTTGATTCCGCTAAGGTTTCTGTACGTTCCTTAAGTGCTAAGTTACCATCAATAGGATTACTCTTTTCGAGTTGTTTTGCTATCGCTGGTTCAGGAAATTCCAAAACCTGGTCTCCCTCATTATTATTATTTTGGTATCTGTCATCCTGAAAATCATTTATTTCCTGGTTACCCTTCTCATCATTACCTCCAGATTCGGGAGGCGTTGGAAATAACCCGGCCATCGGAAATTCTTCAGGAGAAACCTCTTCAATATTTTGGGGATTTTGTTCCACAGGATCTGAGGAATTTATTAGTTTTGAACTGGCAGATGCCAACTCTTCCGCCCCTGAAAATACCACTAACTTAAATTTCGATACCTCAATAGTAGATCCATCTTTCAACTCACCCGTTTCACGTTTTTTACCATTAATCTTTAATAGCCCAGAGCCTCCCATATTAGTGACATAGGCACTCTCATCGGTAACTCTGATTTCAAAAGCACTGCGACTCACACTTTCATCCGGCAAAACAATGTCACAAAACTCAGACTTACCCACTCGGAAACTTCCCACATCGAAAATCTTTGTTAAAACCAAAATATTATTATTGAAAAGTTTTACGGTGATCTTCATGGCGCCACCTCTGCCGCCTGGAGTTTACGATTTGAAAAACCAATATACCTTTCACACTCCTGAATAAGTTTATTTGCCGCTTTATTGTCTGCGGTAGTGTGAGCCAGAAACTCAATGGCATTTTTAAAATGATAAATGGCTCGACCATATTGCAAGGAATTATAGTACTTCAAACCCATTTCTCTATTTTTTTCTGCCTCAACCTCTGAATCATGAATAGCAAGCCCTTTATAATAACCTGCTAGAGGGTGCCGATTAGAAATCGAAAGTGCTGCTGAGAAATTGTCAATGGCGTGATGATAGTTTTTATTAAAGTAATCTCTCTGCCCTTTTCGAAAAGAAATTTCGGCCTCCTTTAAGGAATTTTCCGTGCCTTCCCTTTTCTTTAAACCATTCTCTATTTCCGATAAAGGGTCCTCTAAACCATCAACCCCAATTGCAGATTCCTTGTCCAGTTTAGGAATATCTGATGGTTGGAATTTTTCCCGCTCTGTTGTTTTAGCACCCTCTATCTCTGCAGGCCGACTCGAGTCTTGATTATTGATCATTATTGCAATCGCAATAAAAACTATCAGTCCCAACCATAGATAAATCCGTTTTCGATTTCCTTCAGGCTTCAACTGTGTAGAATTTTCCAGCGAAAAGTCTAAAGAGCCACCGGTAGGTATTTTTAGTTGCGGAGAACTCATTCCTGGAATTCTAAATCTAAATACAAAGTGCCCGAGTTGAATAATGTCTGCGTGGTTCAAGGAGACATGGTCGGTCTTTAGGCCATTTACAATCACACCATTTTTACTATTATTATCAGAGATAAAGAAGATACCCTTTGAATTTCGTTCTATTGTCGCGTGGACTCTCGATACCGACTCATCACCGATTACTATGTCATTACTATCTTCTCTTCCCAGACTTACCTTATCGATCGCCAATTCAAAGACACGTCC
>JABMMY010000046.1 GCA_013205415.1 Deltaproteobacteria bacterium | reverse complement strand
TTGCCACCATATCGCCGGTATGAAATAGAGCTTCTGGTTGGTCCTTACAAATTTGATTTACAATTTCACGATTGGTTTCTAAATCGCTTCTTGAATCGCCCATCACTGCAAAATCGATTTTGGCTAATGGAACAATTTGGTTAAAAAGAGGTAACCCCACTTTTCTAGCTTTTAAAATCTCTTGATATTTTCCCATTCCATCTGAGCTCACATTACTATTTGAGGGTTCGGTCCCCATAATTGAGTTGTGACAAGAATTACAACTGATAGCAGAAGAGGGATGAATGGCCTTCCAGCTTTTCTCTAATCCTGGAACGGCTAAGGCTACAATAGAGAGGCCACAAACCATTAAAAACCCTACAAACTTAAACATTATTTTGCTCCAAGCTTTTTTCTTGATTTGTCAGACACAAAGCAACAGGTGTAGGATGCTTGACTGGAGTTTATTATTCAATCTAAAAAACCATTTTATCTCCGTTTTCTTGGAGCGTTATTAGTCATAGGAATTGGATTGTTTTGGTTATTCCAAAATCAACGGTCCGCAGCAGAAAAGGTACTGTCCCTACTTCCTAAGTTTTCATTGCCCTGCCTCATTTTAGTCGTGGTGTTAAATAGCCTTCAAATACTCTTTATGGCGATACGTTTGTGGTTTTTATTTCCGATGGAGCATCGGAGTAAGCTTCGCAATGTTTTTGCGGCAATGTCGATAGGCCAAACGATGAATTCATTTTTTCCTGCACGTGCCGGCGACTTTTACAAACTAGCTGTTCTATCACCCAAACCTGCTAAAGCCGATTTTACTATTCTTACTTTAACCGGAATTATGGCGGCCGATAAATTGGTCGATCTATTCTGTTTTTTAATTTTAATTTTTTCCTTTGGTTCCTACAAAGAATCTCTGGCTACCTTTAATTTTTCTAATGCTGAAATATGGAAATGGGTTCTGGGCACCCTTTTTCTATCCATTTTTTTATGGTATTTTTTCTTGAAAAAAAGATGGGCAAAGTTATCGCAGTGGCTTTTTCAATTTTTTAATGGACTTCGCTCTTTACTGGCTCCCAAACAACTCTTCTTATCACTCTGCTTTGGTATTTTGGTTTGGGTAGCGGAGGCGGTAGTACTACAACAACTAAGTTTTTATCAAACCTATCCACTTACCTTACCAGAATGTTTTTTTGTATTAATCATGCTAAATATAGCCATCGCCATTCCTATTTCAGTCGCCAATATTGGCCCATTTGAAGCCTCGATGGCCTTTGCATTAAGCAAATTGGGGATGCCATTAGAGACCGCTCTCGCTGTGGCTACGGTTCATCATGGTCTACAGATGGTAGCTTACCTAGTGTGCGGTTCTATCGGATGGGGACTACGTAGGTGGGGAGCTAGTTCCAACTAAGTTTTAAAATAAAACTCAATACTAAAAAAACTAATTTCCTTTATAGAGTGCGATTGCCTCTAATCTCTGAACAGAATGATCTACTATAGGAGCGGGATAGCCACTGGTCATCAGATCATGTGGAGGTTCATGAATCGATTGGCTCGTTAGATCTCTTAATTCTGGTAAATATTTTTTTAAATAAACTCCTTCGGGATCAAATCTCTTGCTCTGTAAATAGGGATTAAAAACTCTAAAATAAGGTTGGGGATCGCACCCCGTTGAAGCAGCCCACTGCCAGCCTCCATTATTAGCAGCTAAATCTCCATCAAGTAATTTCTCCATGAAATATTTTTCTCCCCAACGCCAGTCAATATGAAGATCTTTAGTAAGAAAAGAGGCCACAATCATCCTGACTCGGTTATGCATCCACCCCGTCTCATTAAGCTGTCTCATGCCAGCGTCTATAATTGGAAATCCTGTCTGTCCATCTTTCCAAGCCTGAAACCACCTTCTATTATTTCCCCATTTAATCTTCTTATATTTCACTAAAAATGGCTCGTTTTCGACTCGAGGAAATCGTCCCAGAATATAGTAATAAAATTCACGCCAGATTAATTCAGAAACAAATTTTTCTTCACCTTCATTCCATTCGCCGGTATGGTTCAATTTCATTTCTCGAATCACCTGTGATGCGGTTAGTGATCCATTTTTATAAAATATTGAAAAACGACTAGTTCCTTCTAACGACGGAATATCACGATTGAGCCCATAGTCTTTTACTTTCGGTCGAAACAAAGCAATCAGTTTCTTTCCTTCCGATTCACCCGCTAGAGGAATTGGAATGGTCACCCTCTTCCTGTTGCTTTCTAAAAACAATTCGAGGTGGTCCTTTAAAAAACATTTTCCATTAAATAAAGTGCTCCACTTTAATTGAAACGGAATAGCTGGAGGTGCTATCAATCTTTTTTGTATCTCTTCAGTTTTAAATTTTTCAATCCAACGCCTTTTAAAGGGGGTAAACACCTGATAATGGGCAGTGGGATCATCTCCCTTAAAAATCTCATGGGGTTCAATAAGTAAATGGTCTCTTTCCGTAACTACCTTCACCCCTTTTTCTTGAAACCATTTCAACATTTCAGCATCCCGCTTTGAGGCAAACGGTTCATAATCACGATTCCATGATACGGTATGAGGAGGCGGTATTTGGTGCTCTCTCAATAGACCAAATATATTTTCGTAGGCACTTTTTGGGCCCACATCCAAAACGAGTAGATCTCCACCCTGTTTCTGTAACTCTTTCTTTAAAGCAACTAGAGTTTCTAAAAAAAACTGAAATCGATTAATTGAGAAATCGGGTCGTCCCAAAAATAGATGATCAAAACAGAATAGGCCTAATACTCTACCTCCATGCGCTCTCAAGTTATTTGATAGCGCAAGGTTTCCAGAAATTTTTAAATCTCTCCGAAACCAATGAATTCCGTAATCTTTTATTTCCATGTATTTAGCTGTTTTTATCCAAAGATTGGAACATAATAGGAACCCAAGACAATTTCAATGAAAGGGTTTCTTTATGAAAGTATTGGTCACAGGAGGCACAGGCTTTGTAGGTCGTTCCTTAGTTAAAAAATTGGTGGAAAATAATCATGAAGTTATATTATTAACACGAAATTCTGAAGCTGCTAAACAGGCACTCCCCTTTCCCTTAAAGATTTTCAAATGGGATCCCGAAGCCTTCACGCCGCCAAAAGAGGCTTACGATAACATTGATGCTATTGTTCACCTAGCTGGAGAGTCGATTGCAGCAGGACGATGGAATGACAAACAGAAAACTCGGATCATGAACTCTCGAGTTCTTAGTACTCGTAATCTTTTAACAGGCTTAATTGCATCTGGAGCTAAGCCTAAGGTTTTAGTATTAGCCTCTGCTATAGGAATTTATGGAAATCGTGGAAATGAAACTCTTTTAGAAACCTCTCCACAGGGAATAGGATTTCTAGCCGATGTCTGTCGAGCGTGGGAAAAGGAGGGCTCTCAGCCTGGGCTGCCATCAATACGAACCGTAAATTTACGAATCGGTGTGGTACTAGGAAAAGAGGGCGGTGCGCTCGCAAAACTAATACCTCTTTTTAAACTAGGGGCCGGAGGTCCTGTAGGTTCTGGAAAACAATGGATGAGTTGGATTCACAAAGAAGATCTTGTTGAAATGATCCTTTTTTCCCTCTCACACGAAAATATTTCAGGACCCATTAATGCAGTGGCTCCTAATCCCGCGACCAATGCTCAGTTTTCATCAGCACTCGGGAAGGCATTAAATCGACCCGCTTTTATGCCAGCCCCCGCAATTGCCTTAAAAATAGCATTGGGTGAAATGTCGGAATTAGTTTTGGCTAGCCAAAAAGTAGAAGCAAAAAAGATAACCGATTGTAGTTTTGTTTTTAAATATCCCAAAGTGCAGGAAGCTTTGGACCAAATTTGTAAGAAGATACCTAAGAGATGACCTTCTCCAGAGGAGTCACAAACCTCCATCTTAGCTATAAGATGTGTTTACGTTTTTGATTCATTCACAAATTTGTAGAAGATCACTTCGTCATATGATGTTACGGCTATTTTTTAGTGTCGACACACTAAGTGCTCAAATACGTTTAGAGCGTACGGGGATTTTCTTGGTGGCAGTTTTAGCCATGTTCCAGGCCTCTTCAAGTTCTACTATTGTACAATCGGATAAGTTTTTACCCAGTTTTCTTTTTTCTTTTTCCATTGTTTCAATACGCAGTTGAAATTTCCCAGCCGCTTTTCTAAGACTAGCCTCAGCATCTATTTGGCAATGCCTGGCTAATGAAGCCAAAGTAAACAGAAGATCCCCTAATTCCTCCTCTATTCCATCGGTAGATTTTTTCTGTATTTCTATTTCAAGTTCTCTTAACTCTTCCCTTACTTTTAACATTACCTTTTTGCCATTTTTCCAATCAAACCCTACGGTACTCGCAATTTCACCATATCGTTGAGCTAGCTGCAAAGCGGGTAGCCCCTTAGGAGTTCCCTCTAGCAAACTTCGATTGGGCTTTTCCTTTTGTTTTAGCGCCGTCCAATTCTCCATGTGGGATTTATAATTCAGTACTTTTTGGTTTTTATAAATGTGGGGGTGCCTACGGACCATTTTCTCTGCAATAAATTTCGCCACATCTTCAAAATCAAAACCATTCTTTTCAGATGCGATTTCAGCGTGAAGAGCCACCTGTAATAGGACGTCACCAAGCTCCTCTTTAATAGCTTTTTTATTTTTTGACTCAATCGCCTCGATAGTTTCGTAAGACTCCTCTAGGAGATGCTTAGCTAGAGTCTGATGGGTCTGTTTTTTATCCCACGGGCATTGGGTTCTTAATTCGTGAACTACCTTTAAAAACTTTTGGGTTTCAGTTAGTTTTTTCATTTTTTAATTTCTTTACTTAGTAATCGTTCAGCCACTGCGCGAAATACCTCTATTGAAAAAAGCATCCCTAGGTGACCCACATTTGGAATATGAATGATATCCTCACCATTCACTGCAAATACCCTTGGAAGAATAATGTTGTCAGAATCGGCAACAATAGAAGTGAATGTTACCTTTGCAGCCTTATTTCGAGAACGTTCCAGTCTTTCAATCAAAGTAGAATCTGGCCGTAGATCTCGTCCAACACTAGAAGGAATCCAATAGGCATTGTAGGTTCCTTGATGAGGCGTGCCCAAGGTAATGCAACGATCAACTCGTCTAGCACCTCCTAGCTCCTGCAAATAAACGCGAGCAATCACCCCGCCTAAACTATGGCACACAAGATCGATACGCCCCCCACGTACCCTCGCCTTTAAAAAATCTCTAAGGGCCATCGCGGCTTCATCGACGCCACTATTTGGAGGGTAATTAAAGGAGAGTATTTGTTTCACTCCCACCAATCGAAGATAGGCAAAAAGAGGAAGAAAAGAGGACCTGTTTCCAATATATCCATGAACAAACACAACACTACGCTGCTCTGCCAATCGAGCCGTTCTTTTTTTTGAGCCTTTTATGCCAAAGGGAAATAGAAGAAGAGAGCCCACACCCGCAAGCACTTCACGTATGACTATTTTAGTGTGAGTTTGATCTGAGCTTTTAAGGTCTTTTAACATGATTGGTTTTTTAAAAATTGGAGCGGGACACGGGGCTCGAACCCGCGACCTCAACCTTGGCAAGGTTGCGCTCTAGCCAACTGAGCTAGTCCCGCATCTTTTTAAAGACCCTATCTTTCGATATCTTTAAGACGGCCAACCCTAATGGTTTTTCTTTATTCTGGCAAGTCACTCCATCTTCAGATGCAAAAACATTAGCAGATAAAAATAAAATAACTAGAAAAACTCCTAACAAACGCATGTCGCCTCCTTTTTTGAGTAAAATAGTTTTTAACTATCCTACTCTACTCCGATACTAACTTGATCGGTATTAACT
>JABMMY010000045.1 GCA_013205415.1 Deltaproteobacteria bacterium | reverse complement strand
TTTCCAGTTCCTGTTTGAGCCGTTCCCAACACATCTTTTCCTTCAAGGGCAACTGGAATAGCCGCTTTTTGAATCGGAGTTGGGGATAAAAATTTCATCTGCCCTAAAGACAACGATAGAGCTTGAGGAAGATTTAGATCGCTAAAAGTATTAAATGACATCACATAGCCTTCTTTAGATAAACGGGTGCATTAGCACCAGTATTACCTGATAGTTAATTACCATTAATTTTTAATCGAATAGCAGTGAGAATTGTCAGGCGGATGGAGTACGTATGTAATGCTCACTAAGCGAAACGTTTTCACGAATCTTCAACTCGAATGGCCGCAACTTAGCAGCATTTTTAAATTATAGCACGAAAAACTTTTTGCTTGGCGTTATTTGGTCTATTTTCCCTTGAAATTACTTTAATTTAGCTCTTATCTTGTTACTACTAGACGTTAGAAAAATCGTTATGATACTGTAACTTACTTTATTTTTTCCAGGAGGAATGATGGGCTTTATTAAACGTATCTTTTTATTTGTAGTCGTGAATATTTTGGTCATTACCACTATTTCAATCATGTTGAGTGTTTTAGGGATTCAACCTTATCTGACCCAATCAGGAATTGATTATTCATCGTTATTAGCCATGTGTAGTGTGGTCGGTTTCGTAGGGGCCTTCATTTCTTTGGCACTCTCGAGAATCATGGCAAAGTTCATGATGGGTGTAAAAGTAATCGATCCCAATGCTTCGGTTTCTTCGACTCAGAGAGAGCTACTGACTACGGTTCATCGTTTAGCTCAAAAAGCAGGTTTAACTGTCATGCCTCAAGTAGGAATTTATCAAAGCCCAGAGGTAAATGCCTTTGCTACAGGGCCTTCAAAAAGCAGAGCTTTGGTGGCGGTATCTACGGGTCTTTTAGATTCTATGGAGCCGCAAGCGATTGAAGGGGTTTTAGGACACGAAATTGCCCATATTGCCAACGGGGATATGGTCACCATGACCCTAATTCAAGGCATTGTGAATACTTTTGTCATGTTCTTTGCGCGTATTGCGGCTTGGGGCTTGAGCCAATATTTAGATGGAAATCGAAGTAGAGAAAATAATCGGTCCCCGGGTTGGACCTATTATATTGCTACCTTTGTCTTTGAAATTCTTTTCAGTTTTCTAGGGATGATTGTAGTGAATTACTTTTCACGCCGTCGAGAATTTAGGGCCGATGCCGGAAGTGCTTTATTTGGCGGAAAAGACAAAATGATACGAGCTCTTCAAGCTTTAAAACTAAATCAAGGTGTCATTGATACAAGTCATCCTTCGGTGGCGAGTTTAAAAATTAGTGGCAGAAAAGGATTTCTAGCCGTATTTGCAACTCACCCAAGTCTGGATGATCGTATTGCTGCCTTACGAGGTAACTTATAAAAACTTTATTTCCCGCTCGAATAGTGAGTGGCATGCGGCCCACAGGCAGACTTCATTTGGGACATTATTTTGGAGTGCTCGTTAATTATTTAGAGCTGCAAAAAAAGAATGATTGTTTTTTTATGGTGGCAGATCTTCATGCTCTGACGACTGGGGATCTTTCTAAAATCCAGGTTGGGGAAAATACTAAGCAACTATTACTCGATTGGTTAAGTGTAGGGATCGATCCTAATAAAGCGACTCTTTTTGTGCAATCTAGTGTTCCCGAACACTGTGAGTTAATGACCCTATTCTCTCTATTAACTTCCATTGGATGGCTTGAGAGAAATCCTACCTACAAAGAACAGCAGCAGGAGCTCGGAGAAAAAAGCACTGGAAATTTAGGATTTCTTTCCTATCCTGTTTTACAAACTGTCGACGTAGCTATCTATAAAGGCACACAGGTTCCAGTGGGAGAGGACCAAAAACCTCATTTGGAAATGGGAAGAGAATTAATTCGAAGATTTAATAGCACCTTTAAAAAACAGGTGTTTCCTGAATTTGAAGCTCTACTCACAAAGGTACCAAAGCTTCCAGGACTCGATGGAAGAAAAATGAGCAAGAGCTATGGCAATGCTCTTGAGATTTCAGAATCACCCGAGAATATTCAGAAAAAAATATCACGAATGCTTACCGATACCCAACGCCCCCGAAGAGAGGATCCTGGTCATCCTGAAAATTGTCCCGTATTCACCTATCATCAACTATTCACCGAGGCTTTGAGAGTTTCTGAAATTGAAATTGAATGTAGAACAGCAGTTTTAAGTTGTTTCGACGATAAAAAAGCACTTGCCGAGAAAATTGTAGCGTGGGGAGAACCTATTAGAAAACGTCGAGCTGAATTTGAAAAAAACCCAGACTATTTAGAGCAGATTATTCGAAAGGGAAATCTTAAAGCCCGAGAGATTGCGGCTGAGACGGTCAAAGAGGTTCGTCAGCTATTTAGTTTCTGGCCCTCTTAATATTTTCACTTGAATCATAACGTGATTTTTACTCAAGAAATCTAAAGCGCTTCGTGTCAACCCATAATAAACGCGGAGAGTTATTGTTTTTATCCTTTCGTCAAACCAATCCTTTAATGATATATAAATGGAAATGGAAACAGCAGCTCCTTTTACTCCAGAAATAGATGGTCAAATTGCTTTTGATAAAGCAATGAATGATCCTAATGTGCTTCCCAAAACAGAGGACGAGAATAAAGAAGACTATCGCGTTTTTTTACCGAATTTTGAGGGTCCGTTAGATCTCCTTCTACATTTAATTCGAAAAGATCAGCTTAATATTTACGACATTCCCATTTCGAATATTTGCAAAAGTTACTTAGAAACTTTAGAGGTGATTAGCAATATCGATGTTAATGTGGCCGGAGAATTCATGGTGATGGCAGCCACGCTAACACTTTTAAAATCCTTAGTACTACTCCCTAAGGAAGAGGGGGATTCTCAAGCGGATGATCCTCGATTACCTTTAGTGCAACAACTTCTTGAGTATGAAAAATTTAAAAGAGCCGCCAATCAATTAGACGCTCTTCTTTGGTTGGGACGGGATATTTATATTCGGTCACCAAGTGCGATTGAGGCACTGATGCCGGTAGAATCTCTTTTAGATGCCCCCGTGGACCCGGTCGATCCTTTTCAACTTTTAGTTTGCCTAAAAATTGCGACTAATCGAACCACTCGTCCTACAATGCAGATCTCAACCGATCCGGTTTCTATAAAAGATAAAGTAGTACAAGTGGGCCAGTTCTTAGGACAACATGAAATTATTTCATTTCACGATTTGATGCCGCCTAAAAATGAGAGAACCCCGTTAGATGTGGTAGTAACTTTTCTAGCTGTTTTGGAGCTTGCCCGATTGAAATTTATTGAGATCATCCAACATGAAAGTTTTGGTCCGATTCAAATTCGGGGAGTCAAAAATTTAAATGATCTTAATGTAGCAATGTTGGATCAGTATTAGGAGAAGTATGGAACTAGAAAAAATAACCTCAGCAATTGAATCGATACTTTTTGCCTCTGATCGACCTGTGTCTGTAGGTCGATTAAAAGAGGTTTTTGGCGAAGAGGGGCCTCTGGAAGAAACTTTATCTGAAGCTTTAGCTGTGATTAAAGAACGCTATATGGGTCCGGGTTTTGGTTTTGAATTACGTGCAGCCCAAGGTGGCTTTCAATTTGTAACGAGACCAGAAAATGCTGAGATCATCCGCAAGTTTTTAGAGACTAAACCTTTTCGTTTGGGCCGATCGGCTTTGGAAACTTTAGCTATCATCTCCTATCGCCAGCCGATCACACGCGCTGAAATTGATCAAGTGAGAGGCATTGATAGTTCCCATTTGATGAGAACTTTAATTGAGCGTGGGCTTGTAAAAATGGCAGGAAAAGCAGATGTCCCAGGTAGACCTGTGCAATACGCAACGACACCTAGATTTTTAGAGGTTTTGGGGTTGTCTAGCCTTTCTGAACTTCCACCTTTGACCGAATTAGATCAGCTTCAAGGTGATACGGTCGATCCCATGAAGACTCTAGAGGAAGGTTTAGATAGATTTATCCACGCTCAAGGAGAAAAGGCTGAAGATCTTAGTGCCGAAGACAAAGAAGAGCTTGCAGAGATTGAAACGATGCTTGATTCTGCAAAAAAAGGAACTAGAGAGATTCATCAATCTGCTTTACATGCTGAAATTGCAGAGGAAAATGAAAATGCAGTTGCCGCATTACAATCTCATCCTCGCCCTCGGAAAAAGAAAAATACTGTAACCTACGAAGAGATCACTCATAGTGAAATGGCTTCGAAAAATTTAGATGACGAGGCTCTAATGGAAATGCCTATCATTGATCCAAACAATTCCAATGAACCGCCTACTGTTAATTGACAGGTGCGTCGAACCGCCGTAGGGTGGCTTTTAGATTGTCGCGGGGTGGAGCAGCCTGGTAGCTCGTCGGGCTCATAACCCGAAGGTCGTAGG
>JABMMY010000044.1 GCA_013205415.1 Deltaproteobacteria bacterium | reverse complement strand
GTTCTCGCATCTCTTTCATTAAGGCGGAGTAAAAATATAAATTGTGCTGCCCTACCAATTGCCAACCCAAATTTTCCCTTACCTGAAAGAGATGGTACAAATAGGCAAGTGAGTGCTTTTGACAGGTCGGGCAAGGGCATTCAGGGTCTAAACCCTCTTCGGCAAAACGATAAACACCTCTACGCAGATCAAATTTTCCTTGAGAGGTATAGGCGACCCCCTGCTGAGCCATTGCCGTCGGCAAGATGCAATCAAACATATCGACACCCCGATGAACGGCCTCTAATAAATCGATAGGGGTGCCCACTCCCATCAGGTAACGAGGTAGATTTTTAGGTAAGAGAGCTGCGGTGAATTCTGTTAAATCTTCCCGCTCCGATTTACCCTCTCCTACGGCCAGTCCGCCAATGGCAAAACCATCAAAAGGAATTTGCGTTAGGGTATCTGCGCTTTGGCGGCGCAGGCCCTCAAAGCAGGCCCCCTGTACGATGCCAAAAAGGGATTGGGGAGAGTCGCCTCTAGCCAGTAAACTACGATGGGCCCATCGGTGGGTGAGTTCCATCGCCAGCCTGGCCTCCTTTTCCTCTGCGGTAGAAGGAATGCACTGGTCTAGTACCATCATAATATCTGAGCCAATGGCCTTTTGAGTTTCAATGCTAATCTCGGGGCTCAGCACCTGAGTGCTATTATCGACATAACTTTTAAACCTTGCCCCCTCCTCGGTCATGAGGCGTGAGTTTTCTAAAGAAAAAATTTGAAAGCCACCCGAATCGGTCAATACAGAATTGGGCCAAGACATAAATTTATGTATTCCCCCAAAATGCTTAAAGACCTCAGCTCCGGGACGCAACATCAGATGATAGGTATTAGCGAGTAAAATTGGAAATTTGAGTGCCTCTAAAGTTTCAGGCCGCTGGGCCCTAACCGTGGCATGGGTGCCTACCGGCATAAAAATTGGAGTCTGCACTTCATTATGCAACGTGCGAAACTCGGTGGCTCTAGCCTTAGAATTTGCAGTTTCAGCTAATAATTTAAAATTTAAACGGCTCATTAAGGGCCACACCGTAGCCTGTACTAGCCTTTTGAGAAAGGAGATATTTCAGTTTTTTTGTACAAACTATCTCTGGAGACCTCGGGTAGTAGGCATCAAATACTATCTATTCTGTATTTAGCCTAGATAAACTTTCGAATGAGTCCGGCCAGAAAAAGTAAAATTCCAAATAAAACAACCAAGCAGGCTCCTGTGGGAAGGTCAAAAAAGTAGGATGCCGTTAATCCAAAGACACTGGCTAAAAACCCCACACCCCAACCGATCATCAGCCTACCTCGTATCGTCCTACTAAAAAGCATTCCGATTACAGAAGGAACCACTAAATAGGAAAACACAAGAAGAACACCGGCTACTTTAACCGAGCTAGTGATAACAAACCCAAAACTGGAATAAAACAACATATCCCAAAGTTTTAAGGAATATTTTTTTCGTTTCGCCTCTTCAGGATTTAAAGAGATTAGTAAAAATTGTTTTCTAAATTTGAAATGAAAAATAGAGATCAGCGAATACAATCCCAGAGTCATTAGCACCTCGGGCCAAGTCACCCAAAGAATATTTCCCACAAGCATGTCTTTAATGTGCTCTGCCCCATGGCTAGATTTATCCATTAAAAGAATAATAGCGGCACTGCTAATGGCGTAGGTGACACCAATAATCGCCTCCTGCGGAACCTTTCTTTTTTCCACATTTCTAGTCATTGCAAAAACGGCCGCCCCTAAAAGGGTGAAGGCTAAACTCACAAAGTAGGTAGCCCCACCTTCATGAGGTAGGCCACAAAGAAAGGCCACGGTAGCTCCTAAGGCTGCAATTTGGGCTAGAGCAAGATCTACAAAAATTACGCCCCGAGAAATCACATGAATCCCTAGGTAAACATGAATACCGGTGAGAATAAGACAAATACAAAACGGAGCCATTAAGAATTGAATGACCTCCCATTTCATCTTAAATTCATCTCCAGGTTATTAACTACCGTATCCATCCAATCAAAATAATTTTGAGAACTATCATCGCCACCCACATAAGCTGGAATTATTACAAGTTTGGCCTTTGTTTTTTCTACTAAAGTCACACCAGGTTTAGGATCAAAAAAGTTTTCTATAACAATAATCTTCACATTTTTTATCTTTGCAGTTTCTATTAATTTTAAAATATGCTGAGCGGTAGGTGAAATACCAGGTTTAGGTTCTAGAAATCCAACGACGTCAAAATCAAAAAATTTAAATAGGTAGTTAAAGGTCATGTGATATCCGATGACTTTAATCCCTTTAAAGGGCGCCATTTTTTGTTTCCAAGCGGCAATTTTATTCAGAAGCTTAAGTTTAAATCCCTCTAGATTTTGTTTGAAATTTTTAGCCTGTGTAGGATCTAATTCGGAAAGTCTTTTCGAAATTAATTCTGCAACTAAAATAACTCGCTGGGGATCTGCCATAAAATGGGGGTTTCCCAAGGGGTGAATATCACCGTCAGATCTATCGACTTGTGGCCGAATCTCAATGGGAATAATGGCTTCAGAGACAGATAAACACCCAGGTTCACCCGGAAGCAGTTTGGGTTGGCGGGCACCACGAAGAAGAAGGGGCAACCAACCACTTTCCAATTCAAGCCCAATGGAAATGACTAGATCGGCTCGACTCACCAACACTAAAAACGAAGGTTTCGCCTCCACATAATGAGGGTCCTGTGTGCCTTTAGCTATCGAGGATACAGAGATAAATTCACCTCCGATAGCCTTAGTTATCGACGCCAGGTCCTCCGTAGTGGTCACAACTCGTAAATTCGCAAGGGCGGAACGGGTTATGAATCCACCTAAAACACAAACTAGTATTAATAATTTAATAGGCATGAGCTGGATGTGACCCTATGGTGACGTTGAGTTGCACTAAACTTTGCCACCTCGAACCAGAAACTCCCGGTTTTTGAGAAAGCCCACTCTGAAAACGTACCGTTGAAAACTCAGTAGGAACATAGGCTATCACAAAGTTTTCTGCCATCTCTTTTGTAGTCCCAATAGCAGTTAAGTTGACCTGATCCCATCGGCATCCCATCCAAATAACAGGGTGAATTCTGGCCATTAAACTAGAGTAGACTCCCCAACCGTGTTCCCATGAATCGGAGGATAAGGTACCTAGGCCCGACCGCAACCCCGAAATAATTTCATTCGTCCAAATCAGAGCAAAGTTGCGTCGTCCTTTTGGAGAAAGGTATTTAATTGAGAGGTCTAATCCTAAAAACTGAGAAAGTTTTGCCTGGATATTTTCGCCAAAGGAATAGGACACTCCCAATCCTAAAGTGGTTGAATCGGTAAGATCCCACAGATTTTCTAAATGGGTAACATTAGCAAGATTTTCATCTTGAGCAGAGGAAAAAAGTCCGGCCATCCTTGCAGAAACTGCAGCCACGCTTAAATTAACATACCAAGGTAAGGGCACTAAAATATCGGCCTGAATTCCCACCGAATTAAAAGCCTCCTCTCCTAAAATTAATCGATTAACTAAAGGACGATCAATAAGAGCCTGTGCGTGAGTATGAATTAAATTATTTTTTCCAAAGTTAGTTAAGAATTTTCCAGTTTTAAAAGACACCACAGGTAAACCAAGAGTGATAACCCACCCCTCTTCAACCTCTAAAGGGCCCCCACCTTCACTACTTAAAATAAAATTCGCAAAGAAATAAGGGTCTACAGCCGCCGTAAACTGCCCTTCTAGTTCCTGAATCTGAACGCCTTTGCCGGTCTCAATTGCCGACCCCCAATTCCCTAGAAAAAGACCATTCATGCTGATAGCCGGATTCATGGTGCGATCAACCAATTGAGTTCCACCCAAAAGTTTTCCATAGAAAAAATTTTCTGCAAAAACTGGAACTGCAAAAAATACTATCCATAGCATTGCTAAAAACTTCATTATCGCTCCTCAGAAAGGAAAAAAAAATAACCGCTGATCTCTTGAGTAGCAAGTGTTATTTGGATAATAGTTGATTCGTGGGTAACCGCCCGTTTAAGAGTTTGCGATTTTATTGTTAAAAAGTTTTGCAGATACAGTTTGCTAACACCGACTAAAATAACAATAATACCTAGAAAAATAGTGTTATTTCCAGCCACCTCAATGCACTCTAAGCCATGGCTCCAATGCTATCGGCAATGAATTCTAAAAATAGTAATTCAGGAATGGGATCCCATTTGGATAAGATTTAGCTTAGCAACAGGATAATTAGTCCCTGGCGGGAAATGAAAATGTAGCCGAAAGGGCTTTCCTTAATTTCTTTTCGTTAGAAATTGCTTATCAATTATGTTCGATAGTTTTGGATTTTGTCCGTTCCGGAACCTCTAAGCGCTTAGGGCAAATGGTTTTGGGTTGGCCCAGGCAATAATCGCTGTAGGAGCGTAAAATTTCCTCCTGGATATAGGTCATTACCGCTGAATAGTTAAGTAGTTTTAATCCGGTAAGGCCTAAGATAGCATCCTTTCCCACTCTTCTTCCACGTCTATTATTTGCCTGATCAATACACCCATCAAGTTCTGCAGTTCTCGACATCTTGTCATTAATAACAATTCCCTCGTGAATATCCCCAATTCCCTTCGCAACAGCTTCACCGTACCAGTAAGTGAGATTGGCTTGCCAGCAAAGGTGTCGCAAAAAGTTTGAAATCTCATCCCCTTTTTTATTCTTACAGGCATTAGCTTTTGTTTTTCCAAAAGAGGTACAATCTAGACAGGTGCTCATAAAATTCATTGAAACCTGTGGATACAACGCCAAAATTTGTCTAGCATTTTGCGCGTTATCGTAAAGAGTTCCGGAAAAAGCAATGGGAATGAAGGTGATGAATATTTTGAGTAGAATCATACTAATAATTATAATCCCTAGGTCTCAATACC
>JABMMY010000043.1 GCA_013205415.1 Deltaproteobacteria bacterium | reverse complement strand
CTCATCAGGCGATCAACCACCAGCGCTAAAAGGATAGAGAGCCCACAAAATGGGTCTAAGGAATCATTGCTAATTTACGACGACAGAAACTCTCTCCACTCCCACACGAACGACATGTGATCGGAATGTGGCTCCCGAATCTCCGGCCATTTTCAAAAGATACTCCCCGGGTGGGACATTAAAAAATGCGAATCCTGGATTCTTTGCTGTTAGTAAAAAGGCCGTTTTGTTTTTTGGGATTTGGCTTAGTGAAAAGGGTCCGTGTTCTGCGGGCATCACATTCCCATTTATTTTAAGAAGTGTAATCTGTATTTTGCGTCTGCCTTTTTTGAAAAGAGAGGTGTGGGCGCCACCTATGATCACACCCGTATTTTTGTCATGCCCCACTCTAGCCACTCGTTGTGCACTTTCACGAAGCAGATCTCTTTCAATCATATAGAGAGATCTCTCTTTTTCTGGCTCTCTCGTATTCCACGGCACCGTATACCAAGTGCGCGGATAACCCTCTGCGACGGCCTCCAAGGTAATAATGCCAGGGGGTAGATCTAAATTTTCTATTTTAAATTTTCCGTTTTCAAGAGTCTCTAGAGGCTGAAATGAATCTCCCACGAGTTGTACGGTGCCTACAACATCATGGCCGGCAAAGGGATCGCTCAGGCGGCCCGGAAAATTTTTAACGCCGCCTCTACCTAACTCAATAAAATACCCATGATTAGGATCCACACTGAGAAGAAGTGAATGTTTCTCAGAATCTCTCGCAACCGATCTCATAGAGGATTCAATATTATAAAAACCAAAGAGCCCCGTATCGACTGTAGCCTTTAAATTCAGATCTGGTAGTGCCCCGAAATAGACCGCCTGCCCCTTGCGATGTGAAAGGGATAGTGTCTCTCCGGCCAATGGCGCTTTAGTCTTTAGATTATAAACCCGGCCCATCAGCACAGCCTTTAGTTCCTCCTGCGGTTTCTTAGTAAAATATTTCGTAATCGTCTCTACCTTATCTTTTTCAATTAAATAAATGGGAGCATAGGCTGCCGTCGAAAAAATAGGAATGGTTTGGCGAGTGGGGTAATAGCCTGGCGCCTTTGCCTCAATCACATACTCAGATCCGACAGGTAGTTTATTAATTCTAATATTTCCCTCTTTGTCGGCATTTAAGGTTCCAAGCTCTGGAAATCCTACCACTGAAATTTCTCCTGCAATGGCCTTGGGTTTTCTATAGTTTCCTGGAGCCCCGTCAAATAAAGTAAGAGTCAATGGCACCGAATCCTCTTGGCGCTGGGCCTCATCTCTTCCTGGCGAAACGATCAGTGCCTCCTTTTTGATCACTAGATAAATATTATCTTTGTAGTTATCTGCAGAAATAGTTTTGGGATAGACTATTTGCGCAACCGGTACCGCCGATGTGGGAGTATAGACACCCGCGACTAGCTGATAGTTGCCTTGCATGCCGGTTCCATCTAGTTCAAAGGTTCTTCCCGATTGTGGGAATTGATAGTCGATTAGAAAGATAGTGTCCTGAGGATCCTTGCTCCCCACTCTATTTAAATAAAGTTCAATGTGGCCACGATGGGACGTTAACCAAGCCAAGGCACCCTCTTCGGCCTCTATCTCTCCATAAATCATTCCACCCAAAGAGGAGGAGTTGTCGTCACCTTCATGAGTGTCTTGAGTAGGTGTGGGAAAATTATGTGGAGTATTCATTCCTTCATTTTTTTGAGTAGTCACGACTGCAGCTACCTTTTCTGTAAGTGCGGTGACCACCTCATCAATATCTGAACTACCCACAGCGGCTAAAGACGGCGACAGAATTTGATTGAGACTAGGAACCTCAGTTTTCAAAGATGCCTCAGCCTTTTCCAAAGCATCCTTAATTTCATCCTCAGTAGGTTTGGGTTCCTGTTCGCTGGGGGCCTGGCCTATAGCGAGGTCGCTATCGATCTTAGATAAGGGGGCTGTGGGCTCTGTCGTTTGCGTATTTTCATGTTCGGGCCTCACTTGGTTTGCGTTGACTAGATAAGAATGGGTATCCTTCGCCTTCATTTCTGTGAGTGCGGAATCTATCTCTAGAGAAAGTTGACTCCAGGCCATTTTGGATTTCGGTGCCGTAATTTTAAGTGCTCGTGGTCTCGCCATTATTTTTAGGTGCTTTAATTTATCACCGAGATCTGCGAAGGATGTTTTTTGGAATAGACTTTCTTGGATATACATTCGGTGCTCTTCGGGGAAGGGAAATGCGGGGTGATTAAAGTGGTTCCACTGAGCCGATGCAATTAAGGGGTTCACATCTGCCACTTCACTCAATGCCGCCTCTCTAAAAGAGATCATGGCAAGATCATCTAGGGGCGCCGGATTATCAATTCCATTTTGGCTATTCAATTCTGAATTTTCCAGATCCTCAAGTATCCAACTAGGAACTACAACCGAAACTACTTTTTTAAACCTTTTTTCTATTTTTTCTTTTTTTGCACTATGCCTCTGTACTTTTTTATGCGGAGTCGTTGCACTTCTATAAGCGGTGACTTCGGTCACCTTTTGTTCAGCTACTATAGAAGCACCCAATTTTGAAAAATTTAAAGAACAGTGGTTAGAGTTTTTGTTTTCCAGAACCTCTGTATTTAGAAGGTTCTCTGGAGCCGTACCTATTGCAGTTGCCTTAGGTGTGTCGATTGTGCTGGCTGCCACAGGTGCCTTAGCAACGCTCTGTGCTTTCACCGAGGCCTCACCTTGAGAGTTAGCAAGGCTAGCGGTCCTTATTTTTCTGCTGGAGTGTTTTGTAAAAAATTTAGGATGTGGACTTTGGAATTTCACCATTACAAAAGCACAAACCACCGCCATAACGGCAATAACCTTGGGATAGGATATTTGTTTGCGGATTCGGCCAGACACCATTCACGTCCCTGTGATTTGTCTATTTTCTGAGTGGTTTTATTGAAAGAAAGAAGGGAACTACACTTTCAAGGATCTTCTCTCTCGATTATATCTATCGGCATTTTTTAAACAAGGCCTTAGTGAAAATAAGATATTGATTTTACTGGATATTCTGGTTACTCTTGTCTTAGTGCCTGCGACTACCCAACAATCTATTCAGGTGTGGTTAACCCCTTGGCTAGCCAACCAAGGACTACCCATCGATTTTTCTGTGTCGTTACTTTTGGGTGACGGATCGACCCGTTCTTTTTATCGTGTTGTGACTTCGCAAAAAAATTATATTTTAATTTCAGATCCTCAGTGGATTCAAACACAGGATTATTCACCGCACCAACTGTTTTTAAAAGATAGGGGGCTACCTGTCCCTCAATTTTTTATAACCGACCCCGAACAGGGTTTTTTATTAATGGAAGAT
>JABMMY010000042.1 GCA_013205415.1 Deltaproteobacteria bacterium | reverse complement strand
GTATTAGTGGCCCCAGTCACGCGTTTGGGATTAGTGATCGGAAAGGTTTGGGGGGGAACTCTAATTGCTCTTTTTCAGGGAGTTTTATTTTTACTATTAGCACCTATTGCCGGCTTTTCATTGAGCTTTACTGCTGTTTTTCAATTACTTATTAGTATGATAGTCACGTCACTTTGTTTAACGACGGTGGGTTTTATTTTTGCGTGGAAGCTCGATTCCTCTCAAGGGTTTCACTCTGTAATGAATCTTTGTTTAATGCCAATGTGGTTGTTGTCTGGAGCTTTTTTTCCACCTAGCAGAGCGCCACTTGTTCTCAAACTGGTTATTTACTTAAATCCTTTAACCTATGGCTTTGCAGCGATTCAAAGTTCCCTCTATTCAAATCAGGTAAATCCTGCTGCATTTTCATTGGGAGTCGCTCTGGGAATTGAACTATTATTCGGAATAGTTTTGGGTTTGGTAGCGGTATGGATTGTTAGAGATCGTACGAAAGGTTAGTACTCATGAAGAAAAATTTAGCCATCGGAGTCACAGCTCTTTTTTTTATGCCTATTATTGCAATAGGAATACTACTCGCCTTCAATGCCTTTAATTATAAAGAGCTGCCTTTGATTACCACTCTTCCAGAATTTAGTTTTACCGAAAGAACCGGAAAAGAATACGGTAGTAAAGACCTTCGAAATAAGGTGTGGGTAGGCAGTTTTATTTTTTCCTCCTGTACGGCTCAGTGTCCTTTGATTATTACACAACTACAAAAAATTCAGGGCTTTCTAAGATTCAAAAGTAACTTTAGAATTATTTCCTTCACATTAGATCCTATTACCGACACACCACAAAGACTTTCTATCTATGCAGACAATGCAAAAGCAGACCCCTTTAAGTGGCTTTTTTTAACAGCAGAAAACAGAAAAACACAGGCACTAGTACAAAAGGGATTCATGCTCCCGAGTGTGGAATCTGAAAAGGCAGAGGGTGATATTGTTCATAGTTCTAAATTAGTCTTGGTCGATGGTGGAGGAAGAGTCCGGGGCTATTATGATAGTTTAGAGCCAATCGAAATGAAGAGGTTATTGAAAGATGCTAAGAATCTTATTCGTGGTACCTATTAAAAAATACCCCTAAGAATTAGGAACTACTGTAGCTTCACTTCCTTGCCTGGGTGATTGTTTTCATTCTCTGAATTTTCATGAAGTACCAACGGTAAAATAACCATCGGAAGGCCAGCAAATCTAATTTGTCTTTGAATAGCATAGGCCGTTTCATTGTGAAGAATGCGATCAAACCAACTCGGGTTTTCAAAAATGAGTTCCCCTGCAAAGAAAATGGAATGGGGGTATTGTTTAGAAACATCTACACACAGCTCTGAGGCCTCATTTACAACATCGGTTCCAATTCTAAATGCATATTTTGCAGGAAGCCCTAATCGATTAGCGACAGAGCAATAACCTTTTAATGTCTCCTCAGTCCTTCTTTCTAAAGTATCTACCTCACCCTTTTTAAAAAACTCGGAGTTTATGACCCCAATAGAAACAAAAACAATATTATAAAAGGTATTTGGAAAAAATCTTAAAACAGCAAGTAGACTTCGTCTACCTAAGCGGCTGTAGCCTCCCACCAAAATTGCCGCTGTCGGTTTATTAGGATCAAACATAGGGACCGGTTTAACTTTGTGATTTAGAGCGTTTTTTTCCGGGTGACTAGTTACCTGTTTTACCTTTATCTCGATATGTTTAATTCGTAATCCAATCTTCCTATAATGATTTCGAATGATAACGCATAACAAAACACACCCTGCTGTTAATAAAATAGTTGCCCAAGCACCCTCTGCAAATTTTTCAATAATCATGATCCATAAAATGGTGAAGCAGAGTAAAAATGCAATAATATGAACGGTGATATCTCGCTTCCATGATTTTTGGGTTTTTCTAGATTGAATCCAGAATCGGATCATCGCCAGTTGCGACATCGAAAAGGTAATAAAAACATTGATGCTATACATGACAACTAAAATACCAATACGACCGCGTGTAAAAAAGAGAGTTCCCATAGCTGCCAGGCCCATAAGAATAATTCCATTCTGCATCGTCAAACGATCCGATAAACTGGAAAATTTTCTTGGGAGCCAACTATCAACTGCCATATTGGCCATAACTCTCGGTCCATCGATAAAACCTGTCTGTGCTGCTACTAAAAGAAGAATGCTTTCCGATAAGATGGTAATAAAAACAAACCAACTCCCCACACTAAATCCTTTAACAGTCCAATGGCCCGCAAAAGAATGTGCCAGTACTGCGTTTAACGTTTTCCCTGGAACGGGATGCACATTGAAAAGCATGTAACACAGTAGAAGTCCTCCTGCTGTTATCGAAAGCGAAACGGTGAGATATAACATTGTTTTTTTCGCAGTTACCACTCTCGGTTCGCGCAATGAGGCCACACCATTTGAGACAGCCT
Source organism: Deltaproteobacteria bacterium (assembly GCA_013205415.1). Classification (GTDB taxonomy): domain Bacteria; phylum Bdellovibrionota; class FAC87; order UBA2466; family UBA2466; genus UBA2466. The sequence continues at coordinate 2,075 of JABMMY010000042.1, read as the reverse complement.
CAATTCCGGTATAGGTTCCTCCGCCCATCGAATAGGCTCTTAGAAAAAGTAAAAAGAGCCCCCAATTTCCGATGGTAGAGGCCCCGGTGTGAAAGCCGGTGATGGTGGAGTCGACCAACTGTGGAAATGCCGATAGATGGCTTCCTATTCCACCGAAAATTAAAATAATGTGAGTGACCACAAATAACATGAAAAATGGAACGATGATGGCAACAGATTCTTTTAGTCCTCTTAGGTTCATTAAAATCAGAAAAAGAATCGCGATAAATTCGATGGGTAATTTCAGGTGATGATAATGAACAGGAATCAAACTGAAAACGGCATCACCTCCACTAGCAATCGACACTGTGATGGTTAAAATATAATCAACAAGTAGGGCGCAGCCAGACACAACCCCCGCCGATTTTCCTAAAATTTGTGTGGCCACCACATAACCACCTCCACCATGTGGAAAGTGTTCAATGAGTTTTCCATAGGCAAAGGAGATAATACAGACGGTAAAGGCTGTAGCCAGTGCGAGTGCGACTGCTAGATAGGAGTGTTGCCCTAAGACCCGAAAGGCTTCATCGGGACCGTAAGCGGAGGAGGAAAGCCCATCGACCCCTAATCCTACCCAGGCCAAGAAGGCCACTAGGGAAAGTTGATGCGCCAGATTGGGATCATGAGGATCCCTAGCTCTCCCCAATAACCGATGCCATATCCGCTCCGAAAGCGTTTGTGGCAATTGACGTTTTCCGTTCATGAAAAGCCCTGTTTTATCTTCATCTTTGAAAAAGATGGGATGAAATGATTCCCTCTGTTAACCCGCTTTTTTAAAGGGGATGTTTAAAATACAGGGGTCTACATTTTTGTCCAGCGTAACCTCTCCCCCATTATCTGCTCGAGTTTCTAATATTTTAAAAAACTCAGGGTCAAATTTTCCGGCGGCCATTCCAGCCATAATATTTAGTGCTTCCTGTGCGCTGCAAGCCTCTTTATAGGAGCGCTTTGTGGTTAAGGCATCAAAAACATCGGCGATAGAAGCCACCTTAGAAAGTTTTAAGATCTGCTTATCTGTGAGTCCCTGAGGATAACCGGTCCCATCTATATGCTCATGGTGTTCATGCACGATTCGTTTAATATCGATTGAAATAGTAGGAACATCTTCCAATAATTGATAACCGTATCCCGGGTGTTTCTTCATTTCGATCCACTCCTCTGCGTCGAGTTTTCCCGGTTTATTAATCAGAGTTGAATCTACCTTTCTTTTTCCTAAATCATGTAAGAGACCACCGAGTCCTGCAGTGATGAGTAGGTTTTTGTCGTTGCCAAAGATACATTTAGAAATGGCGATACTGTATACGGAAACATTCACACTGTGATTATAGGTATAGTAATCATGTGAGGAGAGTTTCATAAGTGTAGTGGCGGCATTGAGATCGCCTGAAATAAATTCCACCATATCTTCAACTAAGCCTTCACTCTCTTTTGCAATACTGGCGACATCATTATTGTTAAAAAGTTCATCAATATGATTAAAGGCAGTTTCCTTAATAAACTTTGCACGAATAGGATTAGAAACATCCGGATCCTTGACTATGGCTCGTAATGAATTCAGATAAGGTTGTTTCTGTTCTTTTAAAATATAGATGGTTTTTACGGAGTGCTTGATGAGGTCGTCTAAGCGATTTTGAGAAATGACATCGCCAGCCTTTTTAAACAGAATTAATTCATTATTAATTTTCAAAAAAACATCAAAAGATAGAGGACGGTCCACTGAAATGGATTGGATTCTTGTGGTGAAAAAAAGTGATAATGCTAGTTTCATTTTGGTGTTAGAAACAGGACCGATTTAATGTTTTGAAAGGTCTCTAAATCCTCTAACTTTATCGGTTTAATAGACAAAATAGATGAGATGCCATTTAAAACTCTAACCGCTATTTGCTTCGTTGCATTAAGCGGTTAGTGGGTTCTTTCCATGGACTTAGATATTCTCTTTTCACTTAAACTGGGTTAGGTTCCAAAGTTCATCAAACCCCTATTTTTTCGGGGCGTGGCGCAGCGGTTTAGCGCGCTTGCTTGGGGTGCAAGAGGTC
>JABMMY010000041.1 GCA_013205415.1 Deltaproteobacteria bacterium | reverse complement strand
GTCCTAGAGAAACTCTTGATCGAGATTCAGGAAGTTCCGATAGAGATCGTGGCGATAGAAACTACAATGATTCCGACAGAGATCGCAACTATGATAGAGGACAAGAGGGTCCGAGAGAGGCTCGTGACCGAGATTCAGGAAGCTCCAATAGAGATCGTGGAGATAGAAACTCTGAGAGGGATCGCAACTACGATAGACCACAAGAAGGTCCTAGAGAAAATCGAGATCGTGATTCTGGATCCTCCGATAGAGATCGTGGAGAGAGAACCCCAAGTGGACCTGATAGAGAACGGGGCTCTCAAGAAGGGGGAGATAAAGGCCGTCAAGCTAGAGGCCCAGCCAGAGCTCCTCGCCCAAGAAATGATCGTGGTGGCCGAGATAGAAATGACGGTGGCCGTAGATCTCCTCGCAAACCCCATCATCATGGGGGCCGCGGAAGACCGACTCAGCGTTTTCAAAAGAAACGTCCACGCGGAAGTGCCAATATTCAAGATCTTCTAAAGGAAGGCCAAGAAATTTTAGTGCAGGTTGCAAAGGCTCCCATTGGAACTAAGGGAGCAAGACTCACAACGCATATCAGTCTTCCTGGCAGAAATTTAGTATTGATGCCCACAGGAAAACATCTAGGCATTTCTCGTCGTATTGAAAGCGATCGAGAAAGACGCAGATTACGTGATATTTTCACAAAAAGACTTCGACCCAAAGATGTAGGTTTTATTATTCGTACCGTAGCCCAGGGCAAAAGCTTTAGAGACCTAAAAGCTGATGCTGAATATCTATTGAAAACATGGGCAAGAATTAAACGTGACTCTAAAAAGAAGCGAGCACCTGCTTTAATTCATGAAGATCTTTCTTTGTCGATGCGTGCAGTTCGAGATTTTTTTACCGAAGAGGTTGATTCGTTTGTTATTGATAATGCTGAAGAACATGAAAATGTACTTCAGTTTATCGATCAGTTCATGCCGCAATTAAAAAATACGGTGAAGCTCTTCAAAGGGCCAGTACAACTATTTGAACACTATGGTATTGAGGCTGAAATTTCTCGGGCTTTGAATAAAAAGGTGTGGTTAAAATCGGGCGGGTATTTACTTTTTGATCAATCGGAAGCGTTAACAGCCATTGACGTTAATACCGGACGTTATGTCGGATCTAAAAGCTTAGAAGAAACAATTCTTAAAACTAACCTAGAGGCAGTGAAAGAAATTGCTTATCAGTTGAGAATTCGAAATATAGGCGGAATCATCATTCTAGATCTTATTGATATGGAATCGATGGATAATCGAGAAAAGGTATATCAAGCACTTCAACAGGCTTTGAGTGAAGACAAATCAAGAACCAATATTTTGAAAATCTCTGAGTTAGGTCTTGTCGAAATGACTCGAAAAAGAACTAACGAAGATTTGATTCGATATTTGACTCAGGCCTGTTCCTATTGTGAAGGTCGTGGTTATCATAAAAGTCAACGCACCCTCTGCTTTGAAATCTTTAGAGAGATTGAAAAGGAGGCTATTTCCAATACCAAGACGATTGTTGTCTTTGCCTCTCCTATTGTCGTGGCTCGCATGATGAAAGAGGAGAAGAAACATGTGGCATTATTGGAAGAGCGTTTCGGAAAAACTATTTTAGTAAAAGAGGATCCCGCATTTCATGTCGAACAATATGAGGTGTTTGGAAAACACTAAACCGTTCCGATCTTAAAAGAGGGATTTAAATTTCAAGTTGGGATTTATCGTTGCTTTTATACTATCGTTGTTATGGGCGTGGGATATTCTCCTGAAAAACAGGCGTGGCAGAAACCTGGACCTGAAACCTCAGAGGCCACCTGCAGTAAGCTGCTAAGACTAAGATATCCCAGTGAATCGGCTCCAATAAAATCTTTTATCGAATCGACAGAATGGGCTGAGGCCAAGAGTTCTGTTTTGTTTGGGGTATCGATCCCATAAAAGCAGGAGTGGGCCGTGGGAGGGGCAGAAATTCTCAAATGAACTTTTCTGGCACCCGAATTACGTAGGTGTTGAATTAGTTTTTTTGAAGTCGTTCCTCTAACTAGGCTATCATCTACGACTACAATACTTTTTCCGCGGACAATTTGGGCAATGGGATTCAGTTTTAATTTTACGCCAAAATCTCTAATAGATTGCTTGGGTTCTATAAAAGTTCTTCCAATATAATGGCTTCGGATAATTCCCATCTCAAAGGGAAGTTTTGAAAATTCTGAATAGCCGATCGCTGCGTAAACTCCAGAGTCGGGCACTGGAATTACGATTTCAGCATCGAGTGGAGGGTGCTCCTTAGCTAATTGTTTCCCCAAATTTTTTCTGGTTTGATAGATAGTACTGCTAAAAACTACACTATCGGGTCTTGCAAAATAAACATGTTCAAACACACATCGTTTTAAAGGACCTGTTTCAAAAGGCCGAAAACATTTAACAGCAAAGTTTTCTTTTAGTGAAACAACTACCATTTCACCTGGATTGATTTCGCGCTCGTAATTCGCGCCGATAAGATCAAAGGCGGTGCTCTCACTTGCAAAGACAGGTTTTCCGTCAAGATTCCCCATCACTAAAGGACGAATCCCTTGAGGATCTCGAATAGCTACTAAGTAATCATGATTTAAAATTAAAAGAGAATAGGCACCCACGACCTGCTTCAAAGCATGTACGATGGCATTGATTAGATCTCTCTCCTGAGATTTCGCCATTAAATGGAGAATCACTTCAGTATCGGCAGTCGATTGAAAAATAGAGCCCTCTCGCTCTAGTTTCTGCGTTAGCACATTGGCATTCACTAGATTTCCATTATGCGCAATGCTGACCCATCCCAAGGAACTTTTCATCATTACCGGTTGTAGATTTTCAGAGGTATTTCCGCCGGTAGTCGAATAACGATTGTGTCCAATGGCACTATGGCCTTGTAGTTTTGCAATATTGGTCGCCGTAAAAATATCGGCTACTAACCCGCGTTCTTTGTGTACAAACGGAACTATTCCATCGGTAGAAACGATTCCTGCACCCTCTTGTCCTCGATGCTGAAGAGCATGGAGACCCAAATAGGTTAAATTTGAAGCCTCTTGTTGTCCCGCAATTCCAAAAATAGCACACATATTATTTGTATTTTCTCGTTAGACCTCTTTCATGACCTAAAGCATAATATTTTTCAAGCCTCTTGCAAAATCTTAATGCTTTAGGTCATGAAAGAGGT
>JABMMY010000040.1 GCA_013205415.1 Deltaproteobacteria bacterium | reverse complement strand
GACCAAGAGCGAATTTTCTCTGGACTAGCCAAAGAGATCTTCACCGCTGTAAAGCTAACCGGATCTTTAGGTTTGTCAAAGAAGTTTAAGAGATCTTTCATAGTGTCGCATCCTCCATAAGCTCAATATCAAGTGCTAAGCTTTGAAGTTCTTTCACAAGAACGTTAAAGGACTCAGGTAGTCCCGGTTCAAGGGAATTTTCCCCTTTAACAATAGTTTCAAACATCCTTGTTCTACCGGCAACATCGTCCGACTTAACAGTTAATAGTTCCTGAAGACAGTAGGCGGCACCATAAGCTTCAAGTGCCCATACCTCCATCTCCCCTAACCGCTGTCCCCCAAACTGGGCTTTTCCACCCAGAGGTTGTTGGGTTACTAAACTGTAAGGTCCAATGCTTCGAGCATGGATTTTCTCATCGACTAGGTGATGAAGTTTCAAAACATACATCACACCTACTGTGACATCATGCTTAAAAGCCTCCCCAGTTCGACCATCAAAAAGTATCTGTTGGCCATTAGAAGGTAGACCGACATCTACTAAAGCTTGACTAATCTCCTGCTCAGTACAGCTATCGAAAACGGGACTTGCTATGTGAAGACCACGTTTTAATCTCTTAGCCATTTTCTTTAGGCTATCTTCATCCATCTCATCGATCTCTTTTTGGAGAGTTTTAGATGTGAAGAATTTTTTCACTAGAGTTCTGAGCTCGGTGGCATTCCACTTCTCTAGATGTTGCTGAACCTTAAGTCCAAATCCTTGAGCAGCTCGACCTAAATGAGATTCTAAAATTTGTCCCACATTCATACGAGAAGGAACGCCTAAAGGATTTAACACTACCTGTACAGGTGTGCCATCTTCCATAAAAGGCATCTCTTCAATGGGTAACAATCTAGAGATAACCCCTTTGTTACCGTGACGTCCCGCCATCTTATCTCCTACGGAGATCCGACGTTTGATAGCCACATAAACCTTAACCATCTTAATGACGCCCGGAGGAAGCTCGTCACCTTTTTTAAGCTTTTTAACCTTCTCATCAAAGAAGGTACGAATGTTCTGCATTTGGTTTTCAATCGCTGCAACCATTTGCCCAACACTAGCTTCAACATCAGCAGAAAGCGGAATGTGCTTAATTAGATCAAAAGGAATACTATTAAAGTTATCGTTTTCAATAGTGTGACCCTTAGCAAGAATCTGATTCTCACCAGAGGCATCCAATAATTTTCCTGTAGTAGTTTGTCCTACAACAAGAGATGCAATTTTCTTTCGAGCCGATTCCTGAAGAATTCTAATCTCTGTGTTTTCATCTCTTCTAAAACGGTTCTCCTCCTCCTCTGTTAAAAGAGCAGTTCTTTCGTCCTTATCTGCCCCTTCACGCGAGAAGATTTGAGCTCCAATGACAGTTCCAATAATTCCAGGAGACACTCTAAGTGAAGAATCTTTTACATCCCCAGCTTTTTCTCCAAAGATAGCTCGTAGAAGTTTTTCTTCAGGGCTTAATTGTGTTTCGCCTTTAGGAGTAATCTTTCCAACAAGAATATCCCCAGGTTTAACTTCAGCTCCGATTCTAACGATACCCGAACTGTCTAAATTCATCAGCTGTTCTTCACTGACGTTAGGAATGTCACGAGTGACCTCTTCTTTTCCCAATTTCGTATCGCGAGCCACACACTCAAACTCTTCGATATGAATAGAGGTGAAGGTATCTTTTCTAACTAGCTCTTCACTTAAAAGAATCGAATCCTCAAAGTTATAACCGCACCAAGGCATGAACGCGACCACCACGTTTTGACCAAGAGCAAGTTCCCCCATGTCGGTCCCAGGACCATCAGCAAGCACGTCATTTTTTCGTACTCTCTCGCCGATTTCAACGATAGGACGCTGATTCACACAGGTATTTTGATTAGATCGTCGATATTTAACTAAGTTGTATATGTCGACGCCAGAACCCGTATTGGTCTCTTTCTCATCAATACGAACTACGATTCTGGTGGCATCCACAAAATCCACAATTCCACCATGACGAGCAATCACATTAACACCAGAATCTCTGGCAACTAATCGCTCCATACCAGTTCCAACTAAAGGAGCTTGGCTCTTTAGAAGAGGTACAGCTTGGCGTTGCATGTTAGAACCCATCAACGCTCTGTTCGCATCATCGTTCTCTAGAAAAGGAATCAACGATGCAGCAATAGATACCAATTGGTTCGGTGCCACATCCATTAGATCAATTTCTTCTTGTCGAGCTAAAATCGTCTCGCCTTTACGACGAGCGGGAGCAAATTCGACATCGATTTGACCATTTTTAACCGGAATTTTGGCCTGAGCAATCGTATGGTTTTCTTCCTCTAAAGCAGAGTAGAAAGATACTTCCTCAGTGATTTTTCCATCTTTAATTTTTCTATAGGGAGTCTGAATAAATCCATATTCATTCACTCGTCCATAAGTAGATAAAGAGGAGATCAAACCTATGTTTGGACCTTCAGGAGTTTCAATCGGACAAATACGACCATAATGGGTCGCATGAACGTCTCTAACTTCAAATCCGGCACGTTCTCTAGTGAGACCTCCGGGTCCAAGGGCAGATAAACGACGTTTGTGTGTTACTTCAGACAACGGATTTGTCTGATCCATAAATTGCGATAATTGTGAGCTGCCAAAAAACTCTTTTACTACAGCTGCCACAGGTTTTGCGTTGATAAGATCGTGAGGCATCAGAGTTTCAACATCTTGAAGACTCATTCTTTCACGAATAGCTCGTTCCATTCGTACCAATCCCACTCGAAACTGGTTCTCAAGAAGCTCGCCTACAGCTCTGACACGTCGATTACCTAAATGATCGATGTCATCAATTTGACCTTTACCATTTTTTAAATCGACCAAATATTTAACAACCGCTAAAATATCCTCTTTTTGAAGAGTGGTTGTCTCAATAGGTGTCTCAAATGAAAACTTATGATTGATTTTTAAACGCCCTACTTTAGATAGGTCGTATTTTGTCGAATCGAAGAATAAACCATTAAAGAGAACCTTTGCCGTTTCTAAAGTTGGGGGATCTCCAGGACGAAGTCTGCGATAAATTTCAATTAACGCCTCATCTTGGGTAGATACTTTATCCTGTACCAAAGTATCTCTCAGATAAGTTCCTACGTTAATGCGATCGGTATAAAGAATATTAAATTCTGTGATACCCTTTTCAATCAAACGATCTATCTTCTCATCCGATAGCTCTTCATTGCACTCAAGAAGAACCTCTCCAGTTTCCATGTCGACAATGTCTTGCGCACAGATTTTTCCTGCCATGAACTCACGCTCGATGGGGAACTTCTTGATTTTTGCCGCCTCAATATTTTTCAAGAGAGACGCAGTAAATTTTTTATTTTTCTCAACTACAATCTTACCGTTATCATCTAACCAATCATTACTAGCTCTTTGTCCAGCGTAAAGCTTGGGTTCAAAGTGTAGGGCAAGTTTTCCACCCTTTCCAATGCTAATTTTTTCATGGTCGTAGAAATACTCAATAAGTTGTTCTACCGAATAACCAAGAGCTTTAAGAAGAATAGTGACATGCAGTTTACGTCTTCTATCGATTCTTACGTAAATAGCATCTTTGTGATCAAACTCGAAATCCAACCAGGAACCACGATATGGAATAATCCGAGCAGAGTATAATAACTTTCCACTGCTATGAGAGGTTCCTTTATCATGATCAAAAAACACACCAGGAGAACGGTGAAGCTGACTTACTACCACTCGCTCTGTTCCATTTATAATGAAACTTCCACGATCGGTCATAAGAGGAATTTCCCCTAAATAGACCTCTTGCTCCTTAACGTCTCTGATAGTTCGAGCCTGTGTTTGCTCGTCAACGTCAAACACATTCAAACGAACTGTGACCTTCAACGGCGCTGCGAAACTCATTCCACGACTTCGACACTCATCCACATCGTACTTCGGAGTTTCAAGTACATATGACTCGAAATCCAAACTTGCAGTGTTATTAAAGTCACTTATAGGAAATACAGACTTAAACACACCTTGCAAGCCAGTATTTGGCCGCTTACGAGGATCCACTGCAGCTTGCAGGAATTTATCGTATGAATTCTTCTGAACCTCAATAAGGTCAGGAATTTCAATTAGAGGCGGAAACTTACCAAACTCCTTACGAAAGCGCTTGCTTTCAAAAAGGCGTGGAGAGGTGTGCATTGTTTACCCCGTCGTAAAACAGATTTTTGAATGTAAAGAACCCTGTGAAAAAGGCTTACTTAATTTCAACCTTAGCACCAACAGCTTCGAGTTTTTTCTTAATCTCTTCAGCCTCTTTTTTGGTGACGCCTTCTTTTAACGTTTTTGGAGCGCCTTCAACTAGGTCTTTTGCTTCTTTAAGTCCTAAAGTTGTAAATCCACGGATCTCTTTAATCACGTT
>JABMMY010000039.1 GCA_013205415.1 Deltaproteobacteria bacterium | reverse complement strand
TCGTTAGGAAGTAAAGAACGGGGAAAAGAGTTGTTTGGCGTCGTAGGCTGTTTGGGCTGTCATCAGATAGATGATTTTGCAAGAACGCGCGGTCGATGGACTCAGGCTCCCGATTTAAGCACGGTGGGAAGTAAGGTTTCTAAAGATTGGTTAATGAGTTGGTTAAAGAATCCTAAGCACTATTGGGAGGAGACTCTCATGCCGAGTCTTCGTTTATCGGACGGAGAGATTGGGGATCTGTCGGCCTATTTGCTAAGCAAACGTAATGAGGCCTTTGAAAAACTTGAACCTACCCAGACCGATATCGAAACACAGAAAAAGGTACTGAAGCTTTATTTAATGAGAGACCCCAAAATGGCGCCCGCCACCGAGGTAAAGGTAGATAGTTATATTGCGGAATTAAAACCTCATGAGGTGAAGGATAAACTGGGGAAGGCTGCCATGACTCGATATGGTTGCTATGGATGTCATGAGTTTAAGGGCTTTGAGAAATCTCAGGGTAACGGTGTGGAACTATCGGAGTGGGGAAGTAAGCCGACCAATAAATTAGACTTTGGTCTTCAGGAGATGGAGCATTCTAATTACAATTGGGCCCATGGAAAATTGGCCAACACTCGTATCTGGGATAAAGGGGTCGTAAAGGAATATTTGGATCTCCTTCGCATGCCTAACTATGAAATGATCGAGGAGGATCGAAATAGTGTGGTCACCGCTTTGATGGGAATGACCGCTCTGAAGGTAACTCCTCCTGCGGCCAAACTACTTTCCTCTAGAGAGACGATCATGGAGGAGGGACAAAGGATTGTGCACAAATATAACTGTCAGGGCTGCCATATGATTGAGGGAATCTATCAAGCCCTTCCTGAGGATCATCCTGATCGAGAGGCCCATGAGAAACAGAGATGGGATCTGGAGGGAAGAATTCTTTCCTACTATCCCGAAGATGAAACATTGGGACCTCCTCCGTTAGTCAGTGAAGGATCTAGAGTGAGAAGCGATTGGGTTCATGCCTTTTTTAACAACCCAAGTCATCGACTGAGAGTAAAATTGAAGGTGAGAATGCCATCGTTCCAAATGAGCAATGACGAAGTTAATAAGATCGTCAGCTATTGGGCAGCTCAAGGGAATCTAGAATTTCCGGTTGCGCCTTTATATAAGGTATCTTTAACCCCAGTGCAGCTAGGCAATGCCAAGGCCCTGTTTAATAAATTACAGTGCACCACCTGTCACACCGTGGGTAGAGATGCCACTCCAGCAGAGATTGCTGAAGAGGGTAGCAGTAAAGGTCTGGCCCCGAACTTAGCTAGAGCTCATGGTCGATTAAATAAGGATTGGATCGTTCAACTATTAAAAGAGCCCGGTAAGATGGTTCCTGGAACAAGAATGCCCGGCTATTGGCCCGACATGCAATCTCCAGCTCCTGAAATAATGGGCGGAAATTCCCAAGCACAGATGGAACTTTTAGCAGACTATGTGCTGCTATTAGGCCAGGGTAATTTTTCGACTAAGCCTACTGAGTCGATGTCACCTGTATCTAACTTAGATGCTAATAAGGGATTTGGGGTTAAAATAAGTACGAAGTAATAAAACAATAGGGAGCGGCCCTTTATTTTTCAAGGGAACTCACAACAACGAGGGCTATCATGTATAAGGCAATGGGTTTTGTGTTTGTTTGGGTACTTGGATTTGGAATGTTGGGCTGTGGATCTAGACAATTCACCCAAGGAAGTTACGACGATATCAGCGAAGACAGGCTTCTCGACGATAAATTTAACGAAAGCGACATGCGGCAGATTGCCGATACGATGGTGAAATCGTTAACTGAGAGTCTTGTGATTCGAGAGGCTAAAAAACCCCCTATTGTATTGGTGACCTTAGTTAAGAATCGTTCTCAAGAGCACATCGACATGAAGAGCATGACCGATAAAATAAAGGTGGCTCTTATTAAGAGTGGCCGTTTTAAATTTACGGAAAAGGAAAACAGAGAGGAGATGGCCGAGGAGACCGAATATCAAGGTCAGTCGGGTTATGTCGATTCTGCGACGGCAAGAAAAAAGGGCCGACAGATCGGAGCTCAATTCTTTTTGACCGGAGAGATCACAGACCGCGTGCAGGAGGTCGGAAGTAAAAAGTACGTTTACTATAAATGTACCTTTAATTTAGTAAATATCGAAACCGGCATTCTTGAGTGGGCCGACGACAAAGAGATTCGCAAGTTCTATACTAAAAAATCGGTGGGTTTCTAAGTCTAATTTAGAAGAGGGTGTTTGAGTGGTTGTGATAAGAGGGGCTGCCCTTTGTCTTTTTCTTCTGTGTCTTACCGATTGCGCCACCTATGGCACCAAGGTGAGGGCTGCGAGAGAGTTATTTGGATCGGGGCAATATGAGGCCGCGGCTCTTGAGCTGACAAACCTTGCCGAAAAAAAGGATAATGATCTTCTTCTGTATCTGATGGAATTAGGAATGGTTCGCCACGCCGCTGGAAATTATCGGCAGGCCATCGAACACTTCAGAGAGGCTGAAAAAATTGCAGTTCTTAATGACTATACCAGTGTATCTCAGGAGGTATCGAGTGTCCTTTTAAATGATTCTACCAAGGTCTATAAAGGGGAGGACTTTGAGAAGATTCTGATCAATGTGTATTTGGCTATCGATTATACCTTGATGGGAAATTTTGAGGACGCTTTGGTGGAATGTCGACGAGTGAATCAAAAATTGGATATTATGATTGCTGAAGGAAACCTGCCCTATGCACATAATAGTTTCGCAAAATATTTAGCGGCGAGTTTATTTGAATCGCAACGGGAATATAACGATGCCTTTGTCGACTATCGAACCGTAAAAAAGTGGCTGCCTTCCTTTAGTAATCTACCCGGCCCACTGATGAGGGTGGCCGATAAACTTCAATCTCTAGAGGAGTTAGCCGAATTTCAAAAGAGTTTCCCCGAGGTAAAAAACTATCGCATTTCAAAAAATGAGGGGGAGGTTATTTTAATATTTGAGCAGGGAAGAGCTCCCTATAAGATTCCAAATCCCGCCTTTGAACTTGTTCCGATATTTGCTAAGAATTTTTCAGACTTTAAGAGTGCGACACTTCATGATCAAAAAGGGCTAGCCTCTAATCGGGCAGATCTATTGTTTGATATCGAGGGTACGGCCATTTATGAATTGCAACAGAAGATAGTTAGGCTTACGGCTAAAAAAATTGGGGGCATGGTGGCTAAGAGAGCGATGGCCTATGGAGTAGGGAAAGCGACTAAGAGTCGGGAGGCCGAGTTCCTCAGCTATCTTTTGTTATCGGCGACCGACCATGCCGATCTCAGGAGTTGGGTGACACTTCCTGCGACACTTAGACTAGCGAGAATAACCCTTCCGGCTGGACGTCATGACCTACTCCTTGATAGGGTAGCAGGAGATGATCGCAGGGTAGTTAAAAAATGGGAAGGTGTTCAGGTGAAGGCCGGACAGATCACATTTCTTAACCTACGAGTGTTTGATTAGGGTTTAAAAAATCGTAAGGAT
>JABMMY010000038.1 GCA_013205415.1 Deltaproteobacteria bacterium | reverse complement strand
GAAGTAGAAGTAGAAGTAGAAGTAGAAGGTTTTTAGGGGCGCGTGACTCATCAGGCGAGCAACCGCTTGCACTAAAAGGATAGAGAGCCAGAGGTCTATTTAAGAGACTAGCGCCTTTAGCTGCACTTCCGATAACTCCTTCACTCCCAGCTCTCGTGCCTTTACTAATTTAGATCCCGCCTCCTCACCTACCACGAGATAATCTGTGCTCTTAGACACACTACCCGTCACCTTCCCTCCATGAGATCGGATCAAGGTAGCCGCTTCATCTCTTGAGAGAGAGGGAAGGGTTCCGGTGATGACAAAAGTTTTTCCCTGAAGTGTAGTTCCCCCATGGGCCTTCAGAGGCTGCGGGCAGACTCCGTTTGCTAAAAGTTGGGTGATCTCTTTTCTATTTTTTTTATCCAAAGAAAATTCAAGAATCGCCTCTGCTACCTTCTCTCCTACCTCCTCTACCTGAAGAAGCTCCTCCTTAGTGGCCATCAAAAAAGTTTCCAATTTACCAAAATGAATCGCAAGCAGCTCTGCAGTGCGCTCTCCCACAAAACGGATTCCTAATCCAAAAATAAAACGATCCAAGGAACTATTTTTTGTTTTTTGAATTGCGTCGAAAAGTTTTTGCGCCGACCTCTCCCCCTGTCGTTCTAGTGTTTTTAGCTTTTCCGGAGTGAGCTCATATAAACTTGAGAAATGGTGGATGAGCCTTTTTTCTAATAAAATTTCGATCCACTTATCTCCTAATCCCTCGATGTTCATCGCGCGCTTGGAGGCAAAGTGCTTTAAGGTTTCGGCAAGCCTTCCAATACATGAAGTATTAAGACACCGTTGCGCCACCTCTTCGTCACTGGAAACTACCTCCTCTCCACAGGAGGGGCAGCGCTTTGGAAAGTGAATCGTTTTTTCTTGGCCGGTTCTTTTGGCTGTAATCACACTCTGAATATTGGGGATGACATCTCCGGCTCTCTTAACCACTACGGTGTCTCCAAGTTTGAGGCCTAAGGATTTGATTTGGATTTCATTATGCAGCGTGGCCGATGTCACCTCGACTCCACCAATCCACACCGGTTCTAACACAGCCACCGGAGTAATGACTCCCGTGCGACCCACCTGAAAATTAACCTCTTTTAATTTTGTAATACCCTCTTGGGCCTTGAATTTATAGGCGACGGCCCACCGCGGGGACCTCGCCACAAAGCCCAATTCCATCTGATGCTTTATTTCATTTATTTTTAGAACGACACCGTCAATCTCGTAGGGAAGTGAATCCCGCTCCTGTTCGACCTGCAAAAAGAAATCCTGAAGGTCGGAGCAGGAACTTAATTCCTTTTTTAAACTATGGGTACGAAGGCCCCACTCAGAAAAAAGCCTTCCCAATTCCCAATGAGTTTTGTAGCTAGCCCCTTCCACTTTACCCACACTATGGCAGAAGAGATCTAAATGTCTTTTTGCCGTTATTTTGGGGTCCAACTGACGAATCGATCCCGCTGCCGCATTTCTGGGATTGGCAAATAGCGGTTCGTTATTCTTGGCGCGTTCCCTATTTATTTTTTCAAAGTCCTCTTTAAGAATAATAATCTCGCCTCTCACCTCTAATAAACTGGGGAAGTCTCCTCGAAGCTTTAAAGGCACAGAGCGAATTGTTTTTACATTGCTGGTGACATTCTCACCCGTTTCACCATCTCCCCGTGTTGAGGCTACTGTGAGTAGACCCTTTTCATAAACGAGTTCAATGGCCAACCCATCAAATTTTGGTTCACCTACGACGGTGAAATCTGTTCCAATAATTCCACTCCAACGTTCATAAAAATCCTTTAGTTCGTTGGAAGAATAAATATTTTGAAGGCTGAGCATAGGCTCTCGATGCCGATACTTTGAAAACTTATCTAGTGCTTTGCCTCCCACCTTTTGAGTCGGTGAAGCGGGGTCTGCTAGATGGGGATCTGCCGATTCTAGTTCCAGCAATTCTTTAAAAATGAGATCATATTTTTCATCCGAGATAGTGGGCTGATCTAAAACGTAGTACCTATAATTGGCCTCTGAAACCTGCGCCATTAGGGTTTCTATACGAGATTTAGCAGAACTCTTCATTTATCTAAATGTAAATTACGTAATTGAAGAACTCTGAAGGCCGCCTCTTTTACAATACTTCCTGACATTTTAGAGGTTCCGAGCTGTCTGTTTTTAAAAAGAATAGGAATCTCTATCTGTTTAAAACCTTTTTTAAAGGTGCGATATTTGAGTTCTATCTGGAAAGCATAGCCTTTCGATGTGACCTCTTTTATTCCAATAGAATCGATAACCCCTCTACGGTGCGCGGTAAATCCGCCCGTGAGATCGGTAAAGGGTAAATGCAAAATGGCTCTTGCATAAATATTTCCACTACGGCTAATTAAAATTCTAGATAGTGACCAACCGAAGGTGGAGCCTCCTTCAATATATCTAGAGCCCATCGCCTGGTCATGAGTTTCTAGTGCCTTAAGAAGTCTTGGGACGTCTCCAGGCTCGTGAGAAAAATCGGCATCCATCTGTACAAAATAATCATAGTCGCGCTTTAGCCCCCATTGAAATCCGGCGATATAGGCCCCCCCAAGACCATTTTTTTTATCTCTAGATAGGAGATAGACCTGGGAATGATCTGCCATAAAGGATTTGATAGCCCCGGCAGTGCCGTCAGGAGAATTATCGTCGACAACTAAAATATCTGAGTCCTTAGCCGTTTCATTCAGAGCGGTTAGTAGCGCAGTAATGTTCTCAATTTCATTATAGGTAGGAACGATGATCAAACTGCGCCTGGACATTATAACTCCCAAGGAGTGTAGGGCATCGCGTGAGCCTCTGCAATTTGCTGGAGAACTAGTTTGCCTCCGATGGTATTAAATCCACGACGAATCGCCATATTCCCTTTGGCTGCCATTTCAGGTCCCTTATCTGCAATCTGCAGGGCATATTTTAGAGTGACATTGGTGAGGGCAAAGGTAGATGTTCTGCTAACAGCACCTGGCATATTAGTGACACAATAATGGACCACCCCGTCAACTAAGAATGTGGGGTTCTCATGTGAAGTAGGACGGCAGGTTTCAACACAGCCCCCTTGGTCCACTGCAATATCCACCACCACCGAACCTGGTTTCATTTGCGAGATCGTTTTCCGTGAAACTAATTTCGGAGCCTTAGCGCCAGGGACCAATACCGAACCAATAAGTAGATCAGCTTTTATGACGCTCTCTTCGATATTATCAATGTTGGACATTAAAGTTAAAATTCGACCTTTAAAGATGTGCTCTAAATATTCTAAACGTCTCACATCCTGATCAATAATAGTCACAAGGGCACCCATACCAAGGGCCACCATCGCCGCATTACTTCCTGCGACTCCGCCTCCTAAAACTACCACATGACCTGGCATAACGCCGGGAACGCCCGCTAGTAAAACCCCTTTACCCGAGTTCATTAAATCCCAGCTGCTCTGTAAATAGTAGGCCCCAATTTGAATAGACATTCTGCCAGCAACTTCACTCATAGGCCGCAGTAAGGGGAGAGAATTATCGGCCTCTTGAATCGTTTCGTAAGCGATTCCAGTTACCCTTTTCTCAATTAATTCTTCCGTTATTTTTTTTTCAGCGGCGAGATGTAAATAGGTAAATAAAATTAAATTAGGTCTTAAATATTTGAATTCGTCGGCGAGAGGCTCTTTAACTTTTATTACCATGTCGGCGCCCCAAACCTCTGCTGCCGATTCGACTACCTTAGCTCCAGCCAAAAGAAACTGTTCGTCAGAGATTCCACTTCCGACACCGGCCCCTTTTTGAACTAAAACGGAATGGCCATGAGTGACAAAGGCTCTCACTCCAGAAGGGACAATTCCTACTCTATTTTCTCTATTTTTAATCTCTTTTGGAATTCCAACTAGCACTTTTTATTCCTTTGAAATAACGACATCAAAAATATCGTTAGCGTCTATTTCTAATGAACCCTTTTCTTTCGATTCAAATACTATTTTTCCCCTGAGTTTTCCACCCGATAAGCGGACCCACGAATCGGTGATGACTCCGTGAAGAAATTTCCCCATCTTATCTATTACGGTGCAATTGGCTTTCGTTAGAAGAGCCTCATCAATTTTGTCTACATTTAAAAACATTCAGTGGAAATTTATACCAAGAATTGAAACGTACGGCAAACCCCTAGTTTTTTTGGGTTACCAATAGTGACTTTTAGGGACCGATCCCGGTAGGTCTAGTTCTGATGAGAGTGCTGAAGGTGCGGTAAACTCGGTTAATACCCTTTGCTTTTGCTTGGTGTGAAAAAGACCCAGGGTGGAGGTTTGATTAGAAAAGTGAGTCAGGGATCCCATGATCTCAGGCAATGATACCGTCCAAAAGAAGGGGGCTACCGATTCCCCTATGGCTCCTTCGTGGACCAAATTCACCTGTGAAAAATAAAGGGTTCCGGTGCCACTCACAAGATCAAATTCCTTAATCTCTAATTCCTCTACCCACAGTCCCGCGGTGAGAAGTGGCAGCACAGAATCCACCTCTGTAGTTCCCTTAATGGTGGGGTGCCAAAACCCGATGGTAGAGGGATGTTCAAAGGATTCTCTACGAGAGTGGCCTGTGGAGGCCACTGAAAATTCTTGAGCTACCGTTTTATCGGTCGCGAGTCCTCTGGGTTTCTTCCCATCAAAAATAATAAGAGGCTTTCGATCAGATCCCTCATGGTCATTATTTTGATTCGCCGGTGGAGGCATCTCCTCAATGGTAAAATTATAATTTAAGGGTAGAGAAAGTTGTGTGAGATAGGAAAAGTTTTTTAAAACTAAATCCCCTTCAAAGCCCCTTAAAAAGCAGTCGGTCATCTTAGCTATCGATTGAGAGGACCATCCCACTGCGATAGGCCCCGAAGGGACGGGCCATTGTTCTGTGCATCCTAATAATATTCGACGTTGAATATTTGAGATCAATTGCTGAAGCTGCTCCCAAAGGCCCTCAAGATTTGTACTTGAGAGCTGATGAGAAAAATTTAAAGCGGTTCCCTTATGAAGCGTTTCTATTGCTAATGTGACATCGCCTAAATGATATTCTCCCGATTTGATCTCTCCAGGTGCCGTGGCCGATTGGTAGGTCTGTTGCTTTTCCTGAAAACAACATGAGACAGGTTGTGAAATAGCATTGTCCAGATTTATTTTTCGAATTAAAAGCTGCAGATTTTGAAGCTTTTTTCCAGTGAGGGATGGAGTCGAATTGGGAACCTTAAGGGGCTCTTGGGGCGGAGAAAATTCAAACGGGAGGTTTAAAAGCTCTAAGATACTCTGAGTTGAAAACTGCTGAGTTCGGAAGGTATATTTTTTTTCCGCATTTTTTTTCTGCAATTGAATAGAGAGTCCACCCGACTCAGAGTGTCTACTTTTACATTCTTTATCATTAATTTCAAAATCGGTCGTTATAGTACGCTCTGCATAAAAATGACATAGTTCATATCCAGCCTCTTGAACTAACCGGTATATTAAGTGCAGATCTACATTTTCGAGCATTAATCATCCAAAAGAATCATAATCATTAGAGTAAGGTATTTAAGATTTAGTAAAAATCCGCGATAATAATAACATGAAACAGATAATACAAAAAAGCCTTCTCATTCTTTGTTTATTTTTAGTGGCGCGTTGTGCCTTAAATCCAAGTTCTAAAAAGAACCTACTGAGTCCATTAGAGGAGCGGCTTTTATCGATGGAGGAGCGGATTAACGGTCAGTCTAAAGAAATTGCATCCCTTCATTCTGTGCTCAGGCAAATTGAAAAAAAGGCAGAAACGGTGAAGGAACCCTTGAATTTAAAAGGTAAGCCTCAGAGCCCAACTCCCACTTTGGGATCCTTAACCTCATCAGATTCAGAGGCCCAGGCCCTAAAAAAGCTTCCTACCACTAAGATTAAATTAGAGGACAATGATAACGTACCCTCGGTATCTCCTTTAATGGATGATTCAGAAACTATTGCCGACTCCTCTCATGAAGCCATGAATGACTATTACAAAGGGATTCAGCTTTTTAATGAAAAAAAATATGAGGATGCCATCGATTCTTTTCGAATCTTTGTCAATGAGAATCCCCATCATGTTTACGCCGATAGAGCTCAGTTTCTTATCTCTAATATTCATTTTAAAAATCAGGATTACGGCATGGTGATCGTCTCTACCAATTCACTGCAATCGAAATATCCCTATAGCTTAAAAATTCCAGAGGCGATCTATCAACGAGGGGTTTCCTTTATTGAAATGAATGAAATCGCACAGGCAAAACTGACCTTTACCGAACTTATGAAAAATTTTCCCAAGGATCCCATGGCGAATGCAGCTCGTAAAAAATGGGTAGAGCTCACAAAAGAGCCGACAACGCGTATTCATTAAATTTAGAACGCAGTTCAAGGAGTCGATGATGCAGAAACGAATGTTATGTCTGCTGTTATTGTGGTGTGCTTCAACGGCCCTAGGCCGCCCGTATAAATATTATTTGAATCCAGAAAAGGCCGAGCAGGTTTTATCTCGAATTTCATTTCGCCCTCGATTAGGAGATGGCGATTGGCTAAAAATAATTAATTTTGACCGAAATGAAAAAAGACAAATTCAATCGGGTGATAATCTTTGGGGCATTGCAAAATCCAAATTTGGAAACGCTTTTTTATGGAGAAAAATTTGGGAAGAAAATCCATGGCTCACCAATCCCCATGAATTAGAGGTGGGAAGAATGCTGGCCTATTACCGAGAGGATCAAAACGACAATAAGATAAAAAAAATTCCCATCATAAAATTGCGACCTGAAAAGGTAGGTACTATTAGTGATATTGATAATGATATCTATGTCAATCGCGTCTTGAAGGCTCGCTATCATCTTACCTATCAAGTGATAAAATCGGACGACCTTCTGGGACAGGTCACCGGCGCCTATACTAAAAAAAAGGGCATCGATATTATGAGCGATATTTATGTGTCCTTTTTTGAAGGGAAGCAGGTGGAGCTGGGTAGTCGCTTCGCTGTGGTTCGAGAAGAAAAGGATCTCCGAGATAGAACTCAAGTGGGAAATCCTGTGATTGGAAAACTTGTTCGTATCTTAGGTGAACTAACGGTGATTTCTAATACCGGGCCCTTAGCACTAATGGCGTTATCATCTCAGTATTATCCAGTTAATCGAGGAGATAAAATTATGCTAATCCCGAAAATAGTCGGAAGCACCAATGCGGAGTTTCCTAACCGAGATTTAATTCCACAGATTGTAATGGGAGAGGAACTGGAAACAAATTTTATCCGACAGGGGCAGCTTTTAGTTTTGAATAAGGGAACCAATCACGGAATGAAGGAGGGCTATTTATTCAAGGTCTTCGAAGATACCGATCCTCTTCTCAAGACCACCGAAACCGTATCTCCTAATTCAAAAGGTGAAGTTAGAATAGTGTCTGTAGGAGATGATTCTAGTATAGGAATTGTAAACAGAAATACGGAGCCACTCACCATTGGCGATAGTCTGCTTAGTTTTGTGGAGTTACCAGATCGTCCTTTGTCCCCTAAAAAAAGCCGACAGGAGATCTCTATTGATTAGAATGCTCCCCTACTGTTGTTGAAATTTTTCTATGAGAGGGTATGAAGCCTCTTAATGAAAAAAGAGTCCGATAATCAACGCTGTAAAAATAGTTCGAGTTTAGAGGTACCCACCCACCCCTGGCTTAGGG
>JABMMY010000037.1 GCA_013205415.1 Deltaproteobacteria bacterium | reverse complement strand
GCTCTAGAGTGACCTTTTTTAAGTTTGAGGAGGCACCTTCTAAAATTTTTCTTCCGGTAAGGGTGCCGCCTGTGAAGGCCACCTTATCGCAGAGTTTATTTTGTGCAAGTTCTTCACCGGCTCCGGCGCCCGGGCCGGTAACGATATTAACGACCCCTGGAGGTAATCCCGCTTCATGAATAAGCCCCGCAAGTTCCAATGCGGTGAGAGGCGTGAGCTCTGAGGGTTTTAAAATAACGGTACACCCAGCAGCAAGTGCTGGCGCTAATTTCCAGGCCGACATTAACAGGGGAAAGTTCCAAGGGATAATCTGGCCGCACACTCCTAAGGGCTCTCGAACTACAAAGCTCATGGAATTAGCAGGAACCGACATCGTTTCTCCATGTATCTTGGTCGCAAGACCTCCATAAAATTCGAAACAATTAGCGGCATCATTGACGTCATACTCAGCTTCAGCAAGAGGCTTTCCGCAATTTTTTACCTCAAGTTCGGCCAAGCGCTTAGCCTCTCTACGAATAAGATCTGAAATTTTAAATAAAAATTTTCCGCGATCTAAAGCGGTAGTTGTTTTCCATGGCCCTTTATCAAAAGCCTCTCTTGCGGCTTCGATGGCTAGAATGACATCTTCACGATTCGATTCTGGAACCGTTCCTAAAAGTTCCCCATTTCCAGGATCTATAATTTCTCTTAGCGCCTTTGATTTAGCCTCTACCCATTCTCCACAGACATACATTCGATATTGTTTCAAGGGTGTCTCCTTTTTGAAAAACAAAATTTAACGCTCAATATATTGGGGTCCTGCATATTTATTTTTTACGTAAAAGAACCATAATAAAACTAAAATGATAAAGAAGACCCCCATGACACTTGCCGCCTGTTCATTGGGGGGAAGCATGAAAACCACGGTGACCACCAAGACCCAAATAATCGCTAAAACTGAGACGAAGTTACTCCATCTTCCTAGATTCCAAGGGCCAATTTTTTCATGCTTTCCATGGTATCTGGCCCAGATTCGAGTGGCGATGGGCAGTCCATATGAAATATAGAGTGCCACCGTCGCAATGGAGACTACTGCACTATACATTTTAATTGAGAAGGCTAAGACTAAAGCTAAAAAAGATAAACTCCAAATAGCTCCAGATGGAGTTTTATATTTAGAATGTACTTTAGAAAGCATCCGTGACATCGGAAGTCCGTTGTCCCTAGCAAAGGCATAAACCATTCGAGAGGCTGAGGTCATTCCCGCTAAGCCACAAAGCCACATGGCCCCCGCTACAAGTCCTACGACGATAGATCCAAATTCATTCCCTAAGTTATAGCGAAAAATATCTAAGAAAGCAGAATCCCCTTTTGCTGTGAATTCGGCTAGATCAGGAATGGAAAGGGTCACCGCCATCAACATGAAGAGGCCACTAAAAAGAGAAAGTACGACGGCAAAAAATATTCCCCATGGAGCTCTACGACCAGGATCGATGGTTTCCTCTGTGACATGAGCAGAGGCATCGTATCCCGTCATTGTCCATTGCGCGAGCAATAGCCCTACCATAAAACTATAGGGCATAGAAAATCCATCTGTAGAATTAAACTTAGTAAGAAAACTTAACGGCTGATGAAATCCCTTTATCGCAAGCGCCGCAATTAACAGAAATATGACCGCGACATGATAAATGGCTGAAAAATCATTGAGCCAACCTACTATTTTTATTCCACGATAATTTAAAAAGGCATGTGAAAAAAGTAAAAGAGCATAAAGGCAATTAACGACAAGAGCGGTATCTGGAAGATGTAATAATGGAATAAGAAACTTGGCTAACCCAAAATCGATACCCGCCAAAATAGCAAACATTCCGATGGCATTAAAGCATGCCGTAAACCACCCTATGGTTTTTCCTCCCAAAAAACTACTCCAATGATAAAGAGCTCCCGCAGTGGGATAGGCACTTGCAAGTTCTGCCATCGATAAAGAGACCAGAAGAGTAAAAAAACCTACGATTAGCCATCCCCAAAACATTTGGCTTGGGCCCCCGTGCTGTAGCCCGTAGCCGTAAAGTTGACTAATGCCGGTTAAAATAGAAATGACAGAGAATGCGACGGCGAAATTGGAAAATCCACCCAGGCCTCTGAGCAGCTCTTGGGAGTAACCCAACTTTGCTAATTCATCTGCATCTCTTTTGAGCTGGTCCTGTTCATTTTTCATTGGCTAGCCTTTATCTTTTTAAGGTTGTAATGATTTCAACATTCGAAAAGAGGTTGGTAAAGAGAGTTTAGATATTATAGCGTATGTTGCCACGCATTAACTAAAAATCAATATTCTGTATTTGAAAAATCAAATTAGAATCTGTAGTTTCCTTATCATTCTCTAAAAAAAGGATCTTAATGAAAATTTGCCAAACGATAGTCCTAAGTTTTTTTATAGCATTGCCTTTATCTGCGGCCACTCATCCCTTAGATCCCTTGAGTAAAAAAGAGATTGAACAGGCGGCTAACTGTGTAAAAAAATCGCCACAGTTTCCATCTACCGCCATGTTTCCACTGATCGTGCTTTCCGAACCTTCTAAAGACGAAATTAAATCATTTAAAACAGGAAAATCATTCACTAGAGAATCTTTAATTTGGGTTTTAGATCGGAAAAAAAATAAAACCTTTAAAGCGATATGTGATCTAAAAACAGATCACCTTAAGCTTTGGCAGGAGGAAAAAAATGTTCAGCCAATGGTGCTGATTGAAGAATATGACAAAGTTGCCCTAATCGTAAAAAAAGATATTTTATGGCAAGAGGCGATGAAAAAAAGAGGGATTACCGATTTTAGCAAAGTACAGGTAGATACTTGGGCCGCAGGGCATTTGATTAATAAAAATTTTGATGGGGGGCAGAGACTTCTCAGGGGTATTTCCTACTTAAAGGAAAAGGACATGAACTTTTATGGTCGACCCATAGAAGGGGTGATCGTTTTAGTTGATATGAATCAAGAGAAGGTGGTTGAGGTAGTAGATACGGGAGTGGTTCCCATTGCTGATAAATCTGAGCAATTTGACCTGGTGACACAAGCACCTACTAGAAAAGATTTAAAGCCCCTTATTATTTCACAGCCTAAAGGTGCCAGTTTTAAAAAAAATGGAAATGAAATTTCTTGGCAAAAATGGCGGTTTCGTTGGGCGTTACACCCAAGAGAAGGATTGGTTCTTTATGACATTGGTTATGAAGACAAAGGAAAATTACGTTCTATTTTATATCGAGCCTCGGTTTCTGAAATGGTAGTTCCCTATGGGGATCCCGATAGTAATTGGGCATGGAGAAATGCATTTGATGCGGGCGAGTATGGCATTGGAAGGCTTGCAGCTCCTTTACAGGTCGGAAAGGATGCTCCTCATAATGCCGAGCTACTTAGTGCTATTTTTAGTGATGATTTTGGCAAACCCTATGAGTCTAAAAATGTAGTGGCTCTTTATGAAAGAGATAGTGGTTTGCTTTGGAAACATTGGGATATTTATTCCAATAAGAATGAAGCAAGATGGGGACGAGAATTGGTTATCTCCTTTGTCGCTGCCATTGGTAATTATGATTACGCATTTAAGTGGATCTTTTCGCAAGACGGTGGCATTCGGCAAGAGATGGATCTCACAGGTATCATGTTACCGAAGGGAGTCTCCCTAAAAAAAGCTAATGATTCCTCGGACCATACTGAGGGGCATTATGGGCATTTAGTAGCGCCTAATGTCCTGGCACCCCATCACCAACATTTCTTTAGTTTCCGACTCGATTTTGACGTCGATGGAATTAAAAACTCTACAGTAGAGGTAAATACTCGCAGTGCCCCAAAGGGGGAAAATAATCCCTTTAATAATGCGATTCAAATGGAGGAGGTTAACTTTAAAACTGAAAAAGATTCCTGTCGGTTGCTGAGTCTAGAGGAGGCCAGAAAATGGAAGGTCATTAATCCTAATATCACTACGGCGCTGGGTTATCATCCAGGCTTTATTATTCTACCAGAGGAAAATACAATGGCTTACGCGCAGCCCGAATCTGGAGTGAGAAAACGTGCTGGATTTATGGACTATCATTTTTGGACAACCCAGTATCATCCAGAAGAAATTTATTCTGCAGGAGATTTTATCAATCAAAATAAATTGGGAAATGGATTGAAGCAGTGGGTGGAAAATAATGAAAGTATTAACAATGAAGATATTGTGACCTGGTATACGGTGGGAATCACTCATGTGCCGCGGCCTGAAGAATGGCCGATTATGCCGGTAGCTCATTTAGGGTTCAAACTGTTACCCGGAGGGTTTTTCACCAAGAATCCAAGTCTTGATGTACCCTAAATAGAATAAAGGTGATTCTTTGTTTGAAAGGAGATCAAAGGTGACCTACAGATTTTATTTTTTGATCTATATATTGCTGAATTCTGGGATCGTTTTTTCTAAGGAGATCCTAATTCAGAAAAAAATAGATGCGCTCTCCGTTTTAATGAAAAAAAATGAAGTAGAGAGCTCTCGATTAAAACAAAGGGTGGGTCTTCAAGGGGAGCCCTGTCCTTTGGGTGTTTGTGATAAGGGGCTCAGATGCCTAAAGTATTATGGAATAGCGGGACCCAGCATTCCTCCGTTCACCTCGTGTGAAATTCCTTGTAACCCAAAGGGTTATGTCTGCCCAAAACTACAAAGATGCCAGAATATTGTAGATGGCCCTGGGAAGGTATGCCGCAATGTTTTAATAGAGGTAACTCCATAATCATTTGTGAAATTTAGAATCCTTTTAAGACTTCAGTACCTCATCCCAATCCAAAGGGCCGGTATCTATTTTAAGCTAGCTGAGATCTCATTACTGTAGCTGGAATTTCCAAAACTATTAAAAGAACGAATTCGATAAACATAGCGGATTGTAGTGGGTTGAACCGTTGTCATAGTAGTTACATTCCAACCCACTAAAACAAATTGAGTAAAGGACTGTGCGCCCAAAATTTTACGTTCAATCTTAAATCCGGTTTCATTAGAGCTATTGTCTCTCCAATTCAAACGAATAGAGGTTGCGGAAAGTTTAGTCGCAGTTAAGAGTGTGGGGGCCAGGGGGATTAACGTCTGGGTAGTGGCCTCATTGGAAAAGGTAGAGACTCCATTAGCGTTGGTGGCGCTGATACGAAAGGTATAGGTTTGATTAACCGCTACGGTGGCGGTGTAGGTAACTGCATTGGCCGCTGTCGTCGTCAAAAGAGAGTAGGCTCCTGCACCCGTTTTCATTTCAATCTTAAATCCGGTTTCATTAGAGCTATTGTCTGTCCAATTCAAACGAACAGAGGTTGCGGAAAGTGTAGTTGCGGTTAAGAGTGTGGGGGCATTCAGATTGGGAGAGGCGGTACAAACAACACCGACGTCGCTCCAAGACTGCTTAAGCCAATTTATTTCAGTTAATGAATAACCAAGAGCCGTCGCAGCATCAAGAGTGCCTTCACAGGCCTGTAGAAAAGTTGAACTTGATAGCCAATAGTTATCATTAGCTTCGTAAAAAATTTTCGCAACTCGTAACACCGAATTCCCAATTGCGGTTCCATTTGGGTTTCCGTTGCTAGAGAATCTCTTTGCGGCTAGGCAAAAAGCTTTATTCATAATACCAGAGGAGCTATGAACATCGGTGGTAGATTTGTAATTGGCAAAGTTATCAATTGAAAAATTATCGCTGGTGGGATTGCACATAAACCGCAAAGCGGTCCTTCCCGTTGAGGCCTTTAAAATACGTTCTGCAATATCAAAATTAGCAGTCGACGGATCGGAGAAAAATTCTGCAGCAGTTCCTGCAATATCGGAAAAAGATTCATTAATCCCTCCAGCTTCCCCATCATAGATGAGCGCAGAGTGTAGTTCGGTAAAACCATGATTTATTTCGTGAGAAACGACATCGATTGCTCCAGAAAGAGGATAAAAGGTATTCCCTCCGTCGCCATAGACCATTTCGGCTCCATCCCAAAAGGCATTGGCGTAATTGGAATCGTAATTGACAAAACTTTTAATTGGAAATCCAGCATTGTCTATAGAGTTATATCCAAATATTTCCGACAACATATTCAGTGTGATCTCGGCATTTCCATGCGCATCGTTGCTAGCTGCTGTACCAAATGACGAAAGAATCCCTGTGACAAGAGTTCCTGAAGTTTTTGAGCCTGCCATATCGTAAGTGGCCAATCGAGTTGTTTTAGCTTTGTAGGTTGAACTACCAGTTGCGGTGGGTTCAACATCGAGTTGGTTAACCCAGCTATGAGTATATATTGCATTTCCACCAGGACCACTGGCTTGTGAAAGGGTATCATTAGCATTGAATTTTTTATGGATAGCGCCATCTTCGGCACCTATAAAATAGTGCCATCTTCCTGGACCCTTTTTATTACCATGAGTGTCTTGATGAGCCTCTGTTAAAATGAGTAGGTGCCAAACCAAAGACACGCTATCGTCCTTGGGAAGGAGTTCAAGAGCTGATGTTTTTAAGGTGCTTGGAATTAAGGCCTCTTCATTTTTGTTGTAATCATCGGTGGCGAATCTAAAGGCTTCATCACGGGTGATATTGGGATCGGTATTAACGTCAAGCCTATCCAATCCCTTAATAATATTTGCTCTAACGGTATTAGAACTTAGAGTTTCATTAAGAATAACTTCAGCTCCAAAAATAGGGATGTTTTTGTAGCGTTGATTCATTTTAGAATGGCGAAATCCTGGTTTTTTCTGTTCACTTCGGTAAGGGACTAATTGGTCATCGTTAGATAAGGTCATCTGTTTTTTAAGGGTTTCAGTTTTATCAAGTAAAGTCTGAGAAGGGGTAGAACTCGAAAGAGAACTCTCTGTCTTTTTGAAATTGTGAGCCCGATAGGCTCTGAGATTGGAACCTTTTTCTGCCGAAGCCGATTGAACTCCCAGTAATAAAAAAGAGAGAGTTAAAAGCGATTTTGATTTGGAAAAATAATTGCGCATAATAAGTAAGATTAGAGATATCTAGAATTAAATTTCTGTGTCTAAAAATGAAACTGGGTTAAAAAATTATTAATCCATCTATTATCCACAGGATACAATTTGCAATCGGTGGTCCAAAGAATTTTGCTATTAAAAACAGTCAAGTACCTAAATTTAGTACGTCTTTTGTGTATAAATTTTTGACGATCGGGTTAAATCTAGTCGCTAAAATGCCTCTTTCTTTTATTTGTCGGCGACTAAGTGATATCGGGAGTTTAGGTAGCCAACCTTTTGAAGGATTTTTAGCTTAAAATACTCCATATCTTTGTAGCCATAGGCCTGCCATTTGAG
>JABMMY010000036.1 GCA_013205415.1 Deltaproteobacteria bacterium | reverse complement strand
ATTGGGAGCGATTGCTTTTATGATTTCAAAGAAAATGTTTTTTAAATTTCCTAGGGTCTGAAGTCAAAACAAAGGTCACTACGCCCCCAAACCACAATCTCCACCCACCGGCTTCGTTAACTTTAAATGCCCAGATGCGGCTATTGTCACCAATGCGACTTGATTCACAAATTGTCTGTGGATGAACAAAATAACCACTTATACATACCTCTCAAAATTAGACAGCTTTCTTTTCGATGATGCGAATGAAATATAGATAAGTACCCATCACCAGGAACAATTGAATTACGAAAATAAATCTTTGTTTTGGAATAATAAGAAGGCCCTGTGTCAGAATAATGGACAGCGGAATCCAGATTCGCCAAGCACCAATCTTCACTTTCAAATATAAATACGCAAAGACAAAAGCAGCACCGTGCAACAGGAATACAACTGGCGAAAAAATGCGTTCTCTGGCGCCCCCCAAATATACTTTCCCCAACGGTACAAAACTCGCAAAATAAAAGTCAACCCTTGATGCAAACAACTTGATTAGTCCCCCCCATTGCCGCTGCTCAAAAGCTGCTGCAAATCCAAGTGTGGCTCCTGACGGCCACGGATGGCCAGCGCCAGGAATAAGTGTGTCATACCCAGAAAAATTGCTTGAAAAATGAAAATTCCGCCAATATTCGATTTTGGATGGATCCAAGAATGAAAACACGCCAATATGCTGATAAGTTAGTAAATATTGGGGCGCCAGGCACAGAAAAAACAGGAAACTAATCGCGGCTTTCGGCCAGCTCTTTTTATACAAACTTTCTACAATAAATGACGCAACCATCACGAGCATTGGATATAAGTATGCTGCCCTGATCAGGACGCTCGCACCAGCCGCCAGCGCGAAAAGTAAAGCGGTTTTTCGATAAAAACCAATGATTGCGATTACGGCAAAGACACCTGCTGGTACATCAGTCAGATTGACTGATGCCAATCCCATAAACATGAATTCTAGTAGCAGAAAAGCACAAAGTACTTTTAAAAGGTATTTATAGATATGGAGCAGTGCTTGTTTGTCATGCCGAACAGCCAGGATATTTGGCAAATTCCATTTTTTTTGA
Source organism: Deltaproteobacteria bacterium (assembly GCA_013205415.1). Taxonomy (GTDB): domain Bacteria; phylum Bdellovibrionota; class FAC87; order UBA2466; family UBA2466; genus UBA2466. The sequence goes on along the minus strand of JABMMY010000036.1, from coordinate 1,779 downwards.
CCAAGACTCCCTTGCTGCTGCTCGATAGCCAACATATAGAATGAAAAAGCCAATAACAACACATGACTAAGACGTGCCAACGTGTATGGGAACATGAGTGCATTGAGCAACGTCGAACCTAGTGGACGAATCTCATTCCAGCAGGATGACCAACCACGAACCCAACAGATTTCCCCGGCGTCCCTGAAATCCCAACATAATTAATGCGCCCCTTTTATTTTACTTGCACACCCAAAAAACATTCGTCCCTTAGTACGACAGCCTTTAGTTTACCTGAGCCCGAATGAATTTCCAAAGGAAACAAAACAGATAAGGTCCCAGTACTAAAGGCAATCTTTGAGTTATAAATAATTGAGAGCGATTGTTTTTATGAAGTTTTACTTGAACTAATATTTAAGTGTTGATTCCATTCTTTGCATTTGAATCGTAGATCTCCAGATAGAGTTATTCCATCTGACTCTTAGAATTTTTTATTTTAAAGAATTAATACCAATACCGATTTACGTAAATTGTCCTTGAGGATTACATGCCTCCTCCAAACGCAACGCATTTAGAAACTTACCCTTCTATCCGTTCTAAAACTCGAAAAATTTTCTATCTTAACACTCTCTTTTCTATCCACACCTTTGGCTTTCTTGATTCAAGTAAGACCACAAAAGGTTCTCTCCTCTTCAACTGTAAGTATGCTTTTTATTTCAGAGTCTCCCTTCGCTGCTTTGTTTTCCTATTTATTACCTGCTGTTTTAGTATAGAAGTAGAAAATAATCTTTGGTAAAATTCTAGTGATCCGGGAAGTAGTAATAAGAGAAGTGGCATTTCTGCTCTGGTCTCATGAAACCACGACGTCATAAAATAACAAGGCAGAGCTAGTGCACCAATAATAAAGCAAGCCTTACTAAATACTTCCATTTTCTTGAAACCTAATAAGCCACCCAATAATGGGAAGATAAAAACTAAAAAAGGTGGATAAGAAAATCCATATTGTTTTATGTAAGAAATATTTCCATTTATAACTAATCTAATTACTGGGTTATATATAGATAACGTTGTTAAAGACATTGGATCGCCACCCGGTCTGAATTTCGTAAAAATTAATAAAGAAGTAAATCCAACGATAAACATAACTGGACCTAAGAATACCTTCTTGGTTCTTGGTTGAGTAAACATAAAAAATAAAGTCACAACGCCAGAAATAATTATGAGATCATACTTTACAAACAATCCCATTAAAAATACTAAAAAAATAATTCTATTAAGATTATGATGTGTGCTTTTATAAATTAATCCTAATAGCAGAATCCAAAAACTAAGCGAAATACGGTCCCACGGATGAAAGTAATGGTTAAAATAGGTCGTAATCTGAGAGAAATAAAAGAATAACGATCCAATTAATGCCCACTCTACATTCACAACAAAAGATAAAACTATAAAAATTAAAATAAAATTTAAAACCAATGCGATATTATCAATCCAATAATAAATACTAAAAATAGATTTGTGTGAAACTCGGTGCAATAATTCCGCAAAAAAAACAACACCTACTCTTAAATTGGTTGTATTGGCTCCGAGAGATTCCCATGTCGTTCCTTCTGGTAATTGATTAGTCAAAATACCGTTATGAAGTTTTATCGAACTATCTTTCCAGTATCCTTGTCTAAGATTATACAACATGGGTTTTCCAATAGACCTCTTTCATATTAGCCCTTTATTTTCATGATTATAAATCCCGCAAATCAGGTTAAAACGAAGGCCAAATCGCTTTCTCCGATTCCGATATTT
>JABMMY010000035.1 GCA_013205415.1 Deltaproteobacteria bacterium | reverse complement strand
GTCTTAGGTTTAGATGCAAAAAATAATGAGGTAATGGTAGGCTCTGAAACTGCTCTCTTTAGAAAAAGTGCAATTGTAAAACATCTCTCTTGGATCAATGAATTTGATCTGTCTACCTCAAGTAAAGTTTTAGCAAAAATTAGATACCGAAGTAAAGAAAGCCCAGTCGAAATCTCGGCCGTTGACTCCACCTCAATCGAGGTTAAATTTGAAATTCCCCAACGCGCAATCACTCCGGGGCAGGCGATGGTATTTTACGATGGGTCCAGAGTTTTGGGCGGGGGTTGGATTGAAAGTTTGTCGGTTCACTAATGCGAATCGCAATTAAAACTTTCGGGTGTAAGGCCAACAGTACCGATAGCGATGCCCTTTTTCTAGAGGCAAAAAAACGTGGATTTGAGGTGGTGGATGAAACCTCTCCTGCCGATGCTTATGTGATCAACACCTGCACCGTCACTGAAAATGCAGACCGAGATGCCCGTCACCAAGCGCATAGATTTAAGCGACAAAACCAAGGGGCTTTAGTTGCCATGGTGGGTTGTTATGCTCAGGTTGCGAAGGACACTCTTTTGACATTTCCAGAGGTTGATTTTGTCGTTGGAACCGCCAATAAATTTAAAGTTTTAGATCACTTTGAAAAGGCCTTTCGAAATGAAGTTGTTGAAAAGGATCAGGTAGAACCGGCCAAAGGTTTTCTACCCGAAACCTTTCCAGGCTCTAGACATGCAAGAGCCACTATTAAAATTCAAGATGGGTGCAACTATCGTTGCAGTTTTTGTATTATTCCTGAAGCTCGAGGACGTAGCCGGAGTCTTTCATTAGAGATAATTGAACGGCAGGTTCAAGAGGCTTATCGCGAAGGGTTTAGAGAGGTGGTCTTAACCGGAATTCATTTGGCCCATTATGGCTGGGATCAAAACACAGATCTGGTAGAGCTAATGACCCGCCTTTTATCACAAGAGGGACCACGCATTCGATTGAGTTCCCTAGACCCATTTGAGATCCCAGAGGCGCTGTTAACACTCTTTGCAAAGCATGAAAGATTTTGCCCCCATTTTCACATTGCACTTCAAAGTGGCAGTGATTCTATTTTGAGTCGAATGCGACGCATTTATCAGGCAAAAGAGTTTGTAGCCATCACTCAACGAATTAAAACTTTGCGTGAAAATACTTTTATTGGCGTAGATGTGATTGTAGGTTTCCCCGGTGAAGGGGAGCAAGAGTTTCAAGAAACACTAGATTGTTTAAATAGTTCCTATTGGACTAAGCTCCATGTTTTTTCTTTTTCTGTAAGAAAAGGCACGGGTGCTGCCACACTAGACAATCAAGTTCCCGATAAAACTATTGCCGAGAGGTCGGAGGTTTTACGCCTATTAAGTGCTGGGCACTATGTAAAATTTTTAGAGAGCCAAATAGGAAAAACAAAACGAGTGATTTTGGAAAGACCCTCAAAAAAATCGGCCGATGTTTGGTTGGGACACACCGAAAATTATTTGCCCACCTATACACGGATATCTTCCGCACAACCTAAAATGGAAATTTCATGTGCCGTACTAAAGGTAGATGGGGATAGAGTCTGGACAACTTTACAGTAAGAGCCGACGATTGCCATCGGCCCTTACCTTATTTTTTCGAAAAGAGCTGTTTAGTTTTTTCAGGTTTCACTGAACAAAACTGACTAACCTTTTTTGTTTTTTTCAGTTTCAGTTAATTCTATTTCCAAGGTGACATCCACAGTATCGCCCAAAGCGAGCCCCCCATTATCCAAAACTTTATTCCAGACAATTCCGAAATCTTTTCGTTCTATTTTCAGGGTTCCAGAAAGTCCCCGACGAACCTTTCCAAAGGGATCTTTTATCGCCGGAGTTAATTCTCCAGTGATGGCTATTTCTTTCGTCACACCATTCATTGTTAACTCACCGATTAAGGTGACCTTATCTCCTCCAAGCGAGGTAATCGCCTTTGTTTTAAATGCTGCTTTTGGGAATTTTTTTACATCAAAAAAGTCATTCGCCTTTAAATGCTCATCCCTCTTGGTATTGCTTGTATTTATAGTATTCATATCAAGCGTTCCCTCAAGACTCATTTTTCCGTTGTCCTTATCATCGATCTTAAAAGAACCGGCCATTCCGGTAATCTCTCCACTGACATTAGAAACGGTCATGTGACGGATTTTAAAATGTGCAGAGGCATGTGAGCTGTCAATTTCCCACTGAGACGCAAAACTCAAACTAGAACTCAATAAAATAAACCACAAATTGATTTTCATTACTTTTCCTTTCAAAAGATCTGTTTCTCTAATCCGCACAAAGTGTAACGAGCTTCACATCTCTTTGCAAACGGCCTTATTCACAGCGATTCCCGATGAATAATTTTTGAGGCTAAATGAGTAGGTTTTTAAAAGATCTTTTCGTAGTGTAGCGCCATGATATTTGATTGATTTGCCAACAGAGGCTTTCCGGGTCGCTTAACGCGGTATACCGATCGTATTTTTTGATTTTGGAATAAGGCTTTCTTCATAGTGAAAAGTCCAGATACAAAAAAGAATCTTTCATTTAGGCCCCTGGTGGATTTTTTCAGAAAGCAAAGGAAAAAGGTGAAAAACTACCGAGGTACCAACTCAATCGAACACGGGATTGCTGATACATGCCTCAGCGGTTTGGCTACAATGCATTTTCAAGATTCTTCACTCTTGGAATCTCAGCGAAGACTTGAAACTAAGCAGGGTCGTAGCAATCTTAAAACGCTATTTGGAGTTTCAAAAATTCCTTCAGACAATCAAATGCGAGAGATTTTGGATTGTGTACCGAGTAGCTGTCCCTCACAAAGAAAAGTTTACTAAGTTCTCAGTCAAGTTCTGAATTATGTCTTAAAAATCCTTAATTCCAATTTAGTAAAAGAATATGGGGAGTTCCGATAATTATGTTTTTTTCTCAGGGTCTCCTGATGAAAAACAGCCTCAATTTGTATGTAAAAAAAGGTATGATAAGGGGTGATGTAGTAAAAAGTCTTTCGGGAGTCAATATCATGAAGTTAAAAATAAATATTTTTTTTATGGGTACCATACTTCTGGTTCAGGCAGTCATGGCTGAGAATTTGGCGCCGGCCACGCCTACATTACTGGCTGTTGGCGGAGTACCCAGCGCACCGAGATCCGTAGGAGTCCTAAATGGCAACGCTCAACTGTTGGTATCGTGGTTGGCCCCTGTCAGCACCGGCGGATCGCCGATCACCGACTATTTGGTGAAGTATTGGAAAAGCGGTGCTACTGGATGGACAAACTTCGTCCATCCTGTAT
>JABMMY010000034.1 GCA_013205415.1 Deltaproteobacteria bacterium | reverse complement strand
CTCAAATGGCAGGCCTATGGCTACAAAGATATGGAGTATTTTAAGCTAAAAATCCTTCAAAAGGTTGGCTACCTAAACTCCCGATATCACTTAGTCGCCGACAAATAAAAGAAAGAGGCCAGTTCTTCTCTTAATATCTCCAAGTTTTATAGACGGTTTGTGAAGTCGCGAACTGTTTTATCGGATTAAAGTCCGTCCAATTAGACCTTTCTAGGAGGTCTTATTGGTATTTTTTAGGGCATGGAATTATATACCGAAGGCCAGCTATCCTAGAGAGCTGGCCTTTATTTTTTTGGAATAAAACAATCTCGAGCCAGTGTTTGGTAGGTTTCTTCCAGTTTAGAATTTCTTAATCTTGTTCTTTCTTTTATAAGACTAGGCTGTCCATTTTCTACCTCCTGGATCCATTCTTTTGCAAAGGACCCATCTCTAATTTCTTTGAATATTTTTTTCATTTCAAGTTTTATGGTTTCATTAATGAGTCTATGTCCTCTGGTTAAACCACCATAAAAAGCTGTGGCACTAATTTTTTCAGTGAGCCCATGCGGGCCATAACTCATCCAAAGTTCAATAATAGTTTTCGCTTCATAACAACATTCTAGAAATGCCATTTCAGGATTTAGTCCATTTTCTACCAATGTTTCAAAAGCAGCTTCCATTAATTGCATGAGTCCGCCACAGAGAACAGTTTGTTCCCCAAACAGATCACATTCTGTTTCCTCTTGAAATGACGTTTTCAAAAGAATGTGACCTGTGAGTCCTATAGCTTTTGAATAACTCTTTATCAAATTTTCTAATTCAGGATTCTCTTTGTTAAGAGCATAAACACCAGGCAACCCACCGCCACGCTCGAAGGCATCTCTTAGTACAGCTCCCGCTCCTTTTGACCCCGCTAAAAAATACTGACAACTTTCCAAAATTTCAATACCACCAAAATGATAACTAAACCCATGAGCAAATCCAATGATGGTATTGGGTTTGAAAAATTTTTTCGTCTCAAGATAAATTTCTGGAATGATTTGATCGGGAAAAAGATACATGACCACATCAGCCTTTAAGATTGCAGTTTCGAAAGAGACGGGTAGAAACCGGTCTTTAATGGCCAGTTGAAAACCAATACCTTCTCTGGCTCCTACGATAACTTTCACATGGGAGTCTCTCAAATTTAATGCTTGGGCTCGCCCCTGATTACCGTAGCCCAAAATAGCCACCGTCTTTTCCTGAATTGCCCCTAAGGATATGCTGTTAAGATCCATAGCTTTCGGTATACTCCCACTTATGAAGGAATTTAAACTGAAAAGTCAGTTTGAACCAAAAGGCGACCAGCCCAAGGCTATTGACGAGCTAGTAAAAGCTATTGAATCCAATAAAAGAGACACTGTGCTCATGGGGGTGACCGGTAGCGGTAAAACGTTTACGGTAGCTAATGCTATTGAAAGGCTCCAGAGACCGGCCTTAATCCTAGCCCCCAATAAAACATTAGCGGCTCAACTCTACTCTGAATTTAAAGAGCTTTTTCCAGAGAATGCTGTGGAATATTTTGTGAGCTACTACGACTACTATCAACCCGAAGCCTATATTCCTTCAAGTAATACCTATATTGAAAAGGACTCTGCCATTAACGATCAGATTGATCAATTACGCCACTCTGCGACCCGAAGCCTACTGTCTAGAAAAGATGTCATCATTGTGGCCAGTGTGTCTTGCATTTATGGACTAGGATCTCCCGAGTGCTATCGAGAGATGGTAATTGATCTTGAAACGGGTTCCAAATATCGTCGCGATGAATTCTTAATGCATTTGATAGAGATTCAGTACCAAAGAAATGATTATGATTTTCACCGAGGTACCTTTCGAGTGCGTGGTGACGTGATCGAGGTATTTCCCTCTTTTGAAGAATCCTGTGCCTATCGAATTCAATTTTGGGGAGATGAGATCGAAAAAATATCTAAAGTAGATCCTATTACAGGCACCACTTTAGAGGCCGTACCAGCTCTAAAAATTTTTCCAGGAAGTCACTATGTCACGCCTCAAGATCAGCTTAAAAAATCGATCCGATCGATTCAAGAGGAGCTTCAAAAAAGATTACAGGAATTGCATAGCTTAAATAAAATAGCAGAAGCACAAAGACTTGAGAGTCGTACCTACTATGATATTGAGATGCTAGAGGAGATGGGCTACTGCAACGGAATCGAAAACTATAGTCGGCATCTTACCGGCAGAAAATCGGGAGAGCCACCTCCCACGCTTTTAGAATATTTTGCTGAAGATTTTCTTCTTTTTGCGGACGAAAGCCATGTGACTATTCCTCAGGTAGGAGGAATGTATCGAGGAGATAGAGCCAGAAAAATGACCTTAGTTGAACATGGGTTTCGACTTCCCTCTGCGCTAGATAATCGCCCTTTAAATTTTTCAGAATTTGAATCTCTAATCCGTCAGGCGGTTTATGTTTCTGCCACTCCAGGAAAATATGAGATGGAAAAAACAAGAGGTGTCGTGGTAGAGCAGATCATTCGCCCTACCGGCCTTCTTGATCCCGAAATTATTTTACGGCCAGCTCGAGGGGCCATCGATGATTTATATGGGGAGATCAGAAAACGTGTTGAAAAGGGACACAGAGTTTTAGTGACTACGCTCACTAAAAGAATGGCTGAAGACTTAACAGAATATTACCAAAAATTAGGAATTAAGGTGCAGTACCTCCATTCCGATATTGATACGATGGAGCGAGTAGAAATAATGCGCAATCTTCGAATTGGAAAGTTCGATGTGTTGGTAGGGATTAACCTACTTCGTGAAGGGCTAGACATTCCAGAGTGTTCCTTGGTGGCCATTTTAGATGCCGACAAAGAGGGCTTTTTACGAAGCCAAACCGCACTGATTCAAACCATCGGTCGGGCAGCTAGAAACATAGACGGAACGGTAATTATGTACGGCGATGTCTTAACCAAATCTATAGATTTTGCTGTAAAAGAGACTGAGCGAAGAAAGAAGATTCAACACGAATATAATCTTCTTCATGGTATTACGCCACAATCGGTGATCAAGAGCATTCAAAACTCTCTCTATCAGCCAGAGAGCATGGACTATATCGAAATTGCATTACCCGATAACCGTGGCAGCATTGGGCTTAGTGAAAAAGCTCTTCCTAAAGAGATCGAAAAGCTTGAAATGATGATGAAAAAAGCAGCTAAGGATATGGAGTTTGAAAAGGCCGCAGATCTTAGAGACAGAATCGTATTACTCAAGAAAAAACAGATGGGATTAAAGGTGCCAAGCTAAAATGGAAAACTTTACACAGCTAGAACAGGAGCTAACCTGTCCCTACTGCTGGCAGCCTATTTCTATTCTTTTAGATCTTTCGGTGGAATCGCAAATTTTTGTCGAAGATTGTGAAGTTTGTTGTCATCCCATTCAGTTTCAATACCGTACTGAAGAGGGGGCTCTCACAGAATTTGAGATCATAAAACTACAATAATTTTATAAGCACCTAGCCGTACCACACTCTCCCATTACCGATTCGCATTTCACCTCCCCTTCAGAATTAAAATCAAATCGCACCGATCCATGAAAATCGGTTCTAAATAATTGGATTCCCTGACTTGAATATCGGTTTAAAATTTCAGTTTTTGGGTGACTTGCCACCAGTTTTTTTTGGGGAGGGGCACGCCAAGACATTGGACTTAAGTAATTTTGGGCAGTCTAAAAACCTATGGTATAGTTAAAGATCATTTTTAAATCATAGCCGGCCATCGGTCTATCAT
>JABMMY010000033.1 GCA_013205415.1 Deltaproteobacteria bacterium | reverse complement strand
TCTCTAAACCTTTTAACATTAGGATAATGACCATCAACCCAAAGAATAATAAAACCTACTAGGGATAACATGGTCGCAATAAGTAAGGGGGCTCTAAAAGTTTCTTCAGCAAGATGATTAAATAACAGACCCGCGATAGCGGCCGGAATAGAGCCCAGTATCAACATCCAAAAAAGTTGTCGCTCCGGTTCAAATCCGATTCTTCTTTCCAGAATGCTAGAGATTCCTCCCCAAAAAATCCCCCAAAGATCCTTTAAAAAATAAACCATTAAAGCTAATAAGGTTCCCAAATGTAAGAACACATCAAAGGCAAGGCCGGGATCCTTCCATTTAAAAAACCATGGAAACAAAACCAAGTGGGCTGAAGAACTCACGGGAATAAATTCGGTAAGGCCTTGAATCATTCCTAAAATAATGGGTTGAAGTAGTTGCATTTTGTTTCTTTATTTCTTAAAGCGTTACCGAATGATACCGATTATATAACCGTTTTAAAAGCTCAAGATCAATGGCTGGGATTCGGTTATTATTAACCCCCTCCATTTTTACAGCTTTCGTTAAAGAATTTAAAATCGCCTCTTCAGTCGCCTCAATCACGGCTCGATAAGCAGGATCTAATCCCGTGTCTATAATCCCCCGCAGATTAACCTGCGGCTGCGCCGAAACTCTAGCCACCTCATTAGCCGTAGAAAATCCAATAATTATTTCACCACTACTATGAGCTCCATAACTTCCCGTTCTACCTAATCCTAAAGCAGCTCGTCGACAAACCCTATTAACCTGCATATGAGTTAACGGTAAATCTGTTCCGACCACTACAATAATAGAACCATAATTATTCACTCGCCGTTGATATTTTCCCTGAGCCATCGCCAAGGCTCTGCCCACAGGATAACCATCGACCCTTAAATGCTCCATAAAACCAAAGTTACTCACCACCAAGACTCCCATAGAGTATTTTTGTTCTCCAAGGGTCATCACTCGACTCGCAGTACCCACTCCGGCCTTAAAATCACAACAGATCATTCCAGTCCCTGCCCCGACCGCCCCCTCAAGTGGTAGTTCAGATGTTGCATTGTCTAAAGCTGAAAATACATGCTGAGGTTTAATATGCAGCCCGATAGCATCATTTAGAAAACTATCATCGCATTCACCGACCACAGGAATAATCACCTCATGCTGCTCACGAATCTCGGGATATTTCTCTGCCATCCACTTTACAATGCAATCACTCACACGTCCGACAGAAAGGGTATTAGTTAAGGCAATCGGGGTCTCAATTAAACCCCACTCTGTCACCTGAGTGAGTCCTGAAACCTCTCCGGCTCCACTTAAAGTGAAACTTCCACTCACCAACTTGCGATTATAAATATCATCATTGGGAATAATAACCGTCACTCCCGTGCGGACAGGCCCATTGCCTGCCTTACGCTTTCCTGAACCTTCAATGACGGTCGAGTGCCCTACTCTTACCCCGGGAACATCTGTGATTGCATTTAAGGGTCCTGTTGGAAACTCTCCAATTGAGATTCCCAAATCTCGCAACCGCATTCGATGAAGTCCCTCATCACGATATTTTTCAAAAAGATTACTCATCGTACGATAAAACCCTCTTGTGAATAATGAACTACCAAGATTTCATCCGTTCCACATTTCGCCATCGCTGAATAGCGGGAGTTAAGATTCTGCGAATCAAACCATCATAGGCCATTCCCGATTTCTCCGCCAAGATAACTAAATCACTAAAGTTTGGAGCAAGCCCAGGGAGTGGATTAATTTCAATAAAGAAAATATTACCTGTGTTGTCGACGCGAAAATCGATTCGTGCGACATCACGACAGCCGAGTGACCAGAAGCATTTTTTAGCAAACGCCACAATTTTTCGATCTAGTTCACGCCCTAAACTTACGGGACATACTAGAGAAAAAATAGGGTTAGCGGTGGGCTCCACATGTTTCGCTTCAAAAGAATAAACAGGATATTTTCCACCTTGGCTATTAAATGAAATTTCCATGGGCCCTAACACCTTAAGGGTACTATTACCTAATACCCCTATCGTGAACTCTCTTCCCTCAATATATTCCTCACACAAAATGGGTTCGCGAAATTTTTTCCATTGTCGGATGGCCTCTTGCTCCAATTCTTCTTGTGTCTTAACCACACAGGTATCGCCAATCCCTTTTGAGGTTCCTTCGTGATTAGGTTTGCAAATCACAGGAAAGCGAAGTCCCGACTCCACCCCTCGACTAGACCCTTGGTATAGTCGATATTGCGGGGTCAAAATACCATCTTGGCTTAAAAGTTTTTTAGTAATCGCCTTGTCTAGCGTTATCGCTAAACAGGTCGCATCACTTGCCGTATGTTCCACGCCCAGAAGATCACAAATGGCCGGAACTTGAGCCTCTCTAGCTCGTTTATTAGAACCTTCAGCGATATTAAAAACTACATCCACCTGTGATTGTTTCAAATTTTCCGTCAGCTCTTTATTAGCCTCTACAAGAGCTACGGTGAGACCGAAACCCTCTAAAGTTCTCCGTAAAGTATCTACCGTTTGCTGGGAATCAAACTCGGCCTCATGTTCATATTCTGGATCTGAAACCTCTTTACGTTTTAAGTTGTACACCAACGCCACTTTAGGATTTTTTAAGGTGCGAAGTCTCTTAGGGGAACGACTTCCTTTTCCAGTGAGCTTCAGACGAGTTCTTGCCGCCTCTAAAATCTTTAAAATGGTTTGGTTATAATCCAATCCCAAACATTGTGTGGCATCAAACACTCCGGCTCCTGGCTGCAAACTAGGAAGTGCATTTAATTCTAGAAAATAGATCTCCCCTTCAGGGCTCAATCGAAAATCGGCTCTCGCAAAATCTACCACTCCAAGGGCTGGAATAATTCGCTTCATCATTTCAATAAGAGCTAATTTAGTAAAGGAATCTATGGCTGCGGGACACCTAACAGAAACCGATTCATCAGCAAAATTTTTCAAATCATAATCATAAACGCCATCGGCACTATCCTTCACATTTGAAAATACATATTCTAAAGATTCTAAAACACCCGAGTCTCCAAGCCCTGCAATATAAGGGACAGAAATATCTCGGCCAGCAATATAGCGCTCTATTAAAATTCCTTGGGTAAAGGTCTTCAAACACTCTGTCCCATAAGAGATCAGCTCCTCTGCATCTTTACAGATAGACCGCTTTGTAATCCCTTTACTTGAACCTTCATAATTAGGTTTCACAAAGGCTGGATAAAGCATTTCACGAGAGATACTATGTAGTTCATCTACCGTATTTACAAAATATCCTTCAACGACAGGAACCTTCCGACTTGCCACCATTTGTTTAGTTAAAAATTTATCCAACGTCAAAAAACAACCATAGGGACCCGAGCCTACATACGGCAGCTGTAACTGCTCAAATAAGGTAGGACCTAAACTCTCACGCCCCACTCCATAATAACCCTCAGCGGTATTAAAAATAATATCCGGTTTAGTCGCTATTAATTTTGAAATGGCACCAGGAAGATTTTCTCCTGCCATATCGATATCAATGACTTCATGATTACCTGAAGCTAAAGCACGATGAATCGCACTCACAGTTTCAGGAGTGTCAAACTCGGCCTGTTCTAAAGAGGAATTTGTTTTTCTGTTAAATACAAAGGCAATTTTCACCGATTTTTTTCCCTTTTTTGTTAATTATAGGCCCGAATTTAAAAAAGGGCATTCAAATAGTCGGCGGCCAACACACAGGTTTTCTCTTCCGAATAATCACGAATTCCAGACAGAGGAGGAGCCACCTCCACAATATCTCCACCGATTAACTGAAATTTTTGTCGGACGGCTGAGATCAAAGATTTAACAAATTGAGGTGACAATCCATTGGGCTCAGGGGTTCCTGTCGCCGGTGCACTTAAAGAATCTGTGCCATCAATATCATTTGAAATATACAAATGCTTGACCCCATTTTTAAGTAAATATTGAATGACCTCTGTAATCACCTCAATTTCTCTTCCAGGAACTTCACCGGCCCATACTTGCAAGAGGGGAAACTTTTCCATCCAATATTGTTTTGTTTTACTTGAGGTTCGAATTCCCACCTGTACTAGATGATTAGGTTTCATTAGTTGGGTCGCATGTGAGGCCCAGGTAGAAAAACAGTATTTAATTCCTAAACGAGATTCCATTAAATCACTATGAGCGTCAAAATGAAGAACTCCAAACTCATCTCCATACTTTTTATGGCAATAGACCATCGCCGGCCAACTCACACTATGATCACCACCTATCATGAAAATCTTTAGGTCAGGGTTTAATTCAAGAAGAGCTTTATAAAGAGCCTCCGCAATAGATAGCGGAGACACAGGTAGCTTTTCAGTTCGGCCCTGATATAGTTCGGCTCGAGTGGCCTTAATTTGAGATTCGCTCAGCATCTCATCGTGTAAAAGCTGCGGTACCACTATCACATCACCGATATCAATAATCCCTTTGGGGTAGGCCTTATATTTAGTTAAAAAAGCCTCTCTGACTCCAATCGGGCCAAAATTAGCTCCACGCAAAATTCCAGCTCCCGTGTCGGAGGGAATTCCGAAAACAACTCCGTCAACCC
>JABMMY010000402.1 GCA_013205415.1 Deltaproteobacteria bacterium | reverse complement strand
TCGCAGATTTTAAACTTGATGAAAGCAGGAAATCTCAAAAAAGATTAGATCAAAGTTATCAGTTACTGAAATGTAAATTACCGTGAAACAATATATGAAACTAAGTGCCCTGTTTATGGGGTTTACTTTTCTGGTCACCCTGTGGATGAGCTTTGAACTCGGACTTTTATCTTTCGGAAAACTTGAGGCCGCGGAGGAAACTAACAAACAGGCAGAATTAAAAGAGGCCCCAGTTAGTACCCACAAAGATGAAAATATTCCTGTGATCCCAAATGAAAAAAAGACCCCTGCGGAGGTCGTGGTGTCTGCAAAAGAAACTATTGATAAAAAGGCGATCGATTCCGCGATTATAAATAACCCTGATAAAAATTCCGACCAGAATAGCCACGAGCAAATGCTTTCACAACGGGAAAAGCAGCTGTCGGATAAAGAGGAGTTTTTGAAAAAACAGTCTGAGTATTATGAAAAAGTAATTATGGAATTAAAGGACAAACTCACCAATCAAGCCAAGGATAATAAAGTTAATCTGGGAAAAACAGAATCATCTTTTAGTCAAAAGTGCAGCCAAAAAGAGGCTGAGTGGAAAGAAAAGCTAGGAAAAAAAGAGGTTGATAATATTGCTCTGCAAAAAGAGCTGAGTACATGGAAAGATGCAAGAGCTGAACTGTTCAGGGGGCTCTATGAAAAAATGGAATCAAAAAAAGGGGCTAAAATATTAGAGACGATGGACGTCGATCTTTCTAATAAAATTCTGGCAGGAATGAAGCAGGATAAGGCTGCCGAGATCATGAGTAAGATGGCGCCAGAAAAAGCGAGATTGATTACGGAAAGAACATTTCCAGTACGAGGTTTAAGCAGTTTAGAAAAGGTCAATAACTCTCAGGCTACAGTCACAGGAAAGTAGTTTGAGAATTTAGATGATGAATGGAGGTGAATGATGAAATGTTATCCACTTCAGTTGTAAATAATTCAAGTATGTCTGCGGTCCAGCGGGAAATGGCTGGAAACGTAGGTGCGTCTGAGACAGGGATGTTCGATTTTATGAACTATCTTCTGGGCCTTCAGGGGCAGACCCAAGATTGGTTGGAACCGGCATTGGAGAATCCATTTGCCATGCCGACTACAAACGGAGAGGGAAAGGCGGGTCAGGACGAGACTCTGCTTTCTTTGTTCGAGCGAAAAAACCAATCGCCTTTGGATCCTATAGCCCTAAGTAGTCTTTTTCCACAGGGAAACAACCCTATTGCGAATCCTATTGCAATAAAAACAGGGGTTGAAAACCTAATGGAGAAAAATGGAAATAAGGGTCTGGAAGAATCTTTTTCTCAGAACGCAGATATAAAAAATGCTATCTCTACTCTAGATAATCAGGGTCTGACAGGCCTGCAAATGTTGCAGCGCTCGTCGGAAAAGTCTGGTAATATAGGATCAGAGTTAGCAATTACCCAGGCACAGAAAGAAAAAGCACTTCAGCAGTACCTCTCTCAACAAGCAGCTCATTCTAAGACAGAATCTGTCAATTCTGTTTATAAAAATACGGTGAGTGCAGCTTCGGAGAAAATAGAGGACAAATCTGACTTTTCAATTTCTGAAGCCTTAAGAAATAATCAAATTTCCAGCAAAGAGGACCTGAAAACTGAAGGAAAAAATAAGGGAAACGGTTCTAATCAAAGCACGCTAAATAATTTGGTGTTGGGTACAGAACAAAATACTTTATTCAAACCTTTAGATACAGGAGCCTTAGAGTCCAAGGGACAGGTGGTTAGGGCCAGCCTTCCTGAGCTTTTCGAAAAGGTTCAAGGAATGGTTCATCAAGGTAACGGCAAAATGATAGTGGCGCTAAATCCACCTACTCTAGGACAGGTTGAGATTCATGTGACTGCAAGAGGGAAAAACGTCGAAATTGAAATGAAATCTGAAAATGATTTCGCGAAATCGGCGATCGAAGGTTCCATTGGAGAACTAAGATCCTCTTTAGAGGCGCAGGACTTAAATCTCACTAAGCTGGAGGTTCAGGTGCATCGAGATTTAGATAAGCAGGTTCAAGGCGATTTCAACTCCAGTTGGGTCGGACAAGATGCCGCTTTTCAACAATCTCGAGGATTCAATAGAGACAATTCCTCTGAGTCTCCATGGCGAGAGCCATCGGGTCTTACGAGTTCAAAAACAATCTCAACATCCATGAGACTGGGAGGTATCTCCTCAGCTTCTCGTGCGATGTCAGTTGCTGATGGACGCGTCGATATCCGAATTTAATTATTATTAGGTAATAGTAATTAAAATAATAATTAGGAGAATAATATGAATGCTCTTTCAGCAGCTATTCCCTCTCATTTAATGGCAGATCCTGTAAAGGATCTGCCAAAAGCTAAAAATGCCATGGGCAAAGAAGATTTTATGAAATTGCTCATGGCCCAATTGCAAAATCAAGATCCCTTAAAGCCAATGGAGCATCAAGAATTTGCGGCTCAGTTGGCACAGTTTGGTTCCTTAGAGCAACTTACCAATATTGGTAAAGGGATTGAAGGTTTGCATTCGGGTTTAGGAGAGGGTTCCAAATTATCTGCACTCACAATGATTGGTAAGAATGTGCAAGCCACTGGGAATTATGTGGACCTGTTAGAGGGACAAGAAGTTAGTATGAAATATAGTTCCAAAGACGGAATCCAAGCAGTTAAGGCGGCAATTTTTACAGAGGGTGGCAAGATAGTTCGGGAAATTGACTTAGCAAAAGTTGAAGGAACAGAGGTGAAATGGGATGGAAAAGATCAAGATGGAAAATCACTTCCGTCAGGAAAATATACGTTCAGAGTGCAAGGTGTGGACAAAACTGGCCAAGCGCAAGAATTGGGCACCGAGCTCTCTGGGCGTGTGACGGGTGTTGAGATGGAAGGTAAAAATCCTGTGCTTATCGTCGAGACAAGCACCGGTAAAACTCGCCTGGATTTAGCTAGAGTAAGCCAGGTATCGGCCGATTCTGATAGGTCACCCGGAAAACCAGGTAGTACCACAGTCGCAAATCCAGCCACAGCCGGAAAACCGGGATCTCCATCAGTAGCAAAACCAGGAGGCTCTCCAATTCCTGTTTCAACGGTTGCTAAAAATGGTAATGAAGCCACCGAGGAAAAAGAGCAGAGCGGTGAGGAGGATGAACTTCCTAGTGTTTCCCAGTTAGATCGCGGAATTTGGGGCGGGATGCCTGGAGTTAATGGGATGGATGGCATGCGATGAATATTTCGGAACTTTATAGGAGTTTAAATCCTACTTCGATCCGTCCCGATGGAGTAGAAGGGATTCGTTCTGGTCAGAATCCTGAAAATAAAAAGTTAGATATTGGTAAGACTGGTAATGTTTCGGAATTCGAAAAGGTACTTCAACAAGAGACAAGAAGTTTTCATCTCTCGCAGCACGCAGAGACTCGTATTCGCTCTAGAGAAATTCCCTGGGATCCTCATATTGAAAGACGAATTGCAAAAGGATTTGATCAAGCGGAATCTAAAGGAAGTAGAGAAGCTTTGATTTTGGCAGATGACCTAGCTGTAATTGCAAATGTGAAATCACGTACCGTAGTGACTGCAATGGACAGAAGCCAAATGAAAGAAAAGATTTTTACAAATATCGATAGTGCAGTTTTAGTTTAATGGCATAGGAAACGGTAGCCCCGTTTTCTTTTTTCAAATTCCCAAGGCTGGCCCATGTTGATAGAGAATGATTATTTCATTTTCTCTCAATAGGAAGCTTTGGTTTTCTTGAGTCTTTCCTTAAAAAGACTCACAGGAGGCAACATGGGTGTAATATCTTCAATGACAACTGCGATCTCTGGTCTAGAAACCAATGGACAAGCGCTCGCAGTGATATCTGATAACATTGTTAACGCAAATACCACTGGGTTCAAAAGTGCGAGAACAGAATTCCAAAATATTCTCGCGCAGGATCTAAGTATGGGGGGAGCTGGCGGCTTGCAAATTGGTCGCGGTGCGGCTGTTGCGGGTGTCACAAATATTCTTACCCAAGGAGCTATCACACGAAGCGAACGAGGCACCGATTTAGCGATAAGTGGAAATGGTTTCTTCGTCGCAAAAAGTGATTCATTGGGACAAACCTACACACGAGACGGTAGCTTTCGTTTTGATAAAGACGGATGGCTTACCAATTTGAATGGCGGTAGAGTTCAGGCATATGAGTCAACACCTGAAGGTAAAATCACAGGAAAACTCACCGATATTCGGATCCCGTACAATACGATTGCTGCTAAAGCGACTAATCAAATGCAGTTACACGTAAACTTGGATGCAAGAAGTCCGGTAAGTCTTCCTCTTGATCTGAATAAACCTGAAGAAACGGCTCAATTCACCACAGGAATTCAGATTTATGATTCCATAGGAAATGCCCAGCCGCTCACCATGTATTTTAATAAAACAGCCGATAATACTTGGGAATGGCATGGAATGACAGATGGGGCCAATATTGCAGGTGGCCTTTCTGGATCTCCTACGGAAGTATGTACGGGAAGTTTGGTGTTTGATCAATTAGGTCGATTACAAACAAACTCTCAAGTAGTGGTGAATGCTAACTTCAGTAATGGAGCTGTCCCAGATCAACAAATGTTTTTTGATTTTGGCGACTCTATGGATGAGCAAGGAACTGGAGAAAAAGGGACCACTCAATATGGTTCAAAAAACTCCACCTTCAGAAATATTCAGGATGGTTGGGCCGCTGGAGTTCTTAGTGATACTGCTATCGATGCTGATGGCGTATTAACTGGAATTTATACCAATGGGCAGTCACGAGTCTTAGGTCAATTAGCTGTCGCTAGATTTGAGTCGACAGAAAGGCTAATGAAGCTCGGAGAAAATCAATTCCGAGAAAGCATTCAATCAGGACAACCTTTGATTGGAAAACCAAATACCAACGGCCGCGGTATTATCATGACGAAGAGCTTAGAGCAGTCGAATGTCGACTTAGCTAAAGAGTTCGTTGACATGATTAAGGCTCAGCGAGGCTTTCAAGCTTCAGCAAAGAGCGTAACGACGGCGAATGAAATGTTAGATGAAATTATCAATATCAAACGGTCTTAATAGTTTGAAATAATTATAAGAGTTAATTAACTAAACCCTCTTCTCGTAATGAGAGGAGGGTTTTTGTTTTGTTGCCGTGCGGTATTAGGGCCGATTGCGAAATGGAATAGGTGTGTTATAAATAGGGGATGAACCATTTAATCAAATTAACCTTTGGTCTGTTTTTTCTTACTCATTCAATTTTTGCTGTCGCTACAGCTAGGGAGATCACTCTCGAAACAAAAAAAATAAATGAAGCGGTTCATTGGACTCCAGAAAAGGTGGAGGTAGTTCCTGGCGAAACAATTAAATTTATAGTAAAGCATGATCTTGAAGGTGGTTTTGATTTTCATGGATTTTTTATTCCTGTGCTTAATGTGACAGAGCAGGTCACTCGTCACGAACCTAAAATAGTAGAGGTGATGGTACCTAAGAATCTTAAAGCCGGAGAGTACCCCATTGGCTGTCAATTTCACCCTAAGCATGTCAAGGCTACTTTAGTCGTTAAAAAAGAGAACAAGGCAAAAAAATAGTTTTTATTCTAAGTAATAAATTTCTTTGAGATTTCGATAGTCTTCATTGAAATCTAGGCCATAGCCGACTAGAAATTTATCCTCTACCTCTTGTCCTAAATAATCGATCTCGACGTCAATTTCTCGTCGACTGGGTTTTGAAACCAGCGCACATATTTTTAAACTTTTAGGGTTAGCAGCTCCTAGCCGCTTCTTTAAAAAGTCCCAAGTTCTACCTGAATCAATAATTTCATCGAGAACTAAAATATGTTTTCCTTCGGGTGAGCATTCAATATCTTTTAGAAAACGAACCTCTCCGCTTGACTGTGTTCCTGAACCATAACTAGCGAGTCGAACAAAATCGATATGAACGGGGATGGTTAGTTTTCGGACTAAATCGGCAGAAAAAAGTAGAGCTCCTTTAAGTGTCACCACGATGAGAAGAGACTCCTTGGGTTGAAGTATTTTTTTGTAGTCTGAGGAGATTAGTTCTCCTAGTTTTGTATTTAAGGTGTCAATTTGTAAAGCTGTTAAAAAAGGATGAAGTTTCATTATTGTTAACCTCGCAAATGAGAAATCGCGTCTTTTATTTTTCCAATACTAGAAAACCCTTTAGTGGCTAAAAATTTCATAACTGTAGTTCCCCCTAAAGGAAGTACAGATAGATAGCCATGTGTGATGAGTTGAAAGGTACCGATATGAACTTTGCTTTTAAGTCGTAGATCGGGATCTTCGACTAGCATTAATTTTATGATAGTAATTCCGATGGCTCCGATATCTTCAGTTTTTAATGCGGTGAGTTCTCGCACTCCTTTGTTACCGATCCAAAAGGACATGTCGGGTGCTTTTGGAGTGTTTTCTTGAATCGATATTTTCCCTTGTGTTTTGCTCAAGGTAAACGGGCTGTGGTCTGGAAGATGAATAGCGATTTCGATCCCATTTTTTAAGGGTTGAGTCGCTCTTTGACAAACGTCAGAGTCGAAAAATATTTTTAGTAACTCGGATTCTGATTGAGCAGGATGGGTCATAGGAAAGGTATACACGAGCTATGATAAAATGACTACCTTCAGGCTTAGGGCGTTCACTTTACATTTTTAATGAGCTCTTGATAGTTTTGAGCCGGATTAGGATCGGCAAGTTTTGAAGTGTCGACGCCAAGATCGTTAAAGGGGAGAGCGGGCCTTTGATTTATGTCCATTAGGCTTCTAGTTCCAGGTTCGATTCGATATTGAGTGGGATCTACATTGTCTTGGTAGAGGGAAGGGACCTCTTTTCGAATGTCATCTATGGCGGCTTTAGCTTCTGTAAGTTTAGCGTTATAGCTTTCTAGTTGTTCGGCCATGGTTTGTTGAACGGTCTCGTCGCCATTGGTGAGTTCGGCTTTTTCGTCTTCGGTAGAATATTTCCAGTTAGTCTGAACTTCAGAGATGGGCTTGCCTGCAGAGGACATTAGCTCTAGTTGAACTCTCATGTCTCTGGCAAAGGCATCCTCTTTTGTAGTACCTCGTTCTTTTAGAATTTCCACTTTAGGATTATTGGGATCGGCTTCATATCGAGGGTCGACGGCATTAAAGCCCATTTTAGACATCTGCTCGCAACCCTTTTTCATTAACTCAAATTCTTTTTGACGATCTTTTTGCTCGGTAGGATTTAATTTTGCAATTTTTTCTTGTTGTTGTTTTTCCCATGTAGAGCAGTCGGGAGATTCCTCTGAGAGTTTTGGGGGATCGAAGAAAGAGGAATCATTAAGGCCTTTAAAGATTCGTCGCTGGTAGAGGTTAGCCATTGTGCTATTCCAGAGAGATGTGGTGGCTTTGGCGGCAGCATCATAGAGTAATAATTCATTAGGAAGGGCATTGGGATCATCTTTGAATTCTTTATCCTTACCTGCTTCAATGATGGTTTGAGCGGAGTCGGTTCCAATTTTTTCGACAGCTTGTTTGACCTCATCACGGAGGGTTTTCCGTTCCACTTTATCTTTTTCCTTTTGGGGATTTGGAGTGGGGGTGGAGTTATCTGAATTTTGTTGTTTTGACTTAGGGTCTTCGAAAATTTCTTTTGTAGTAATCTTAAATACCCCCTTGAATTTTATCCCTGTTTTATCATCTGGCTTATTGGGGTCCTCTTTTTCTTCCTGTTTAGAGAATTTATCAAATTGCTGGTACATGGTTCTTTCTAGAATGGAGGAACCGCCGGCATCTGAAAGACCTCCGTGAGGGGAGACGAATTCCTGCAAGCTACGTGGTGATATTTTGGCGGCTGTAGAGCCAGTTCCTTTTTCTTTTTTTTGAACTTCATCGTCAGAGGGGAAGGTGAGGTCGTGGTAGGTAAGGTCACTTCGGTAGGAGACACCGTCATCAGCGTCAAAACGACTTTTATTTCCCGAAAGTTGGGCTTTGCCATCTACGGAGAGGGATTTGCCCATAACATTTTTATCACCAGTAAATTCCAGATATTTTTCAGCGAATGTTTTCTTAGCTAATTCTTCAGCCTCATCGGCATCCATGAGATCGGCTTTGGCATGGGGCAATAGAAGGGTAAGGACGATTAAAATGAAGTAGAATTTAACCGTAATATGATACCGGGTATTCAAAGGAAATCCTCCTAGTATGTTAACAGAAGGAGCAAGGAGGATGCCTACTTTAACAGCTAAAAACCCAATGAATTCAAAGAACAAAAAAAGGCCTTTTGTAACTTTTTCATCCCTCTGTAAACCCACCCCTAAACTGTCAAAACATTACTCACTTCCCTTTACCGGGGACGGAGGCCTCGGGGCACGAAAAGAATGAGTCAGGTAGTTAAGTTGGTTTTTTTGATGAGTTTTGAGGTTAGAACTGGGCTTTTAATTAGCTCGAGGAGATTTAAAGAGCCATTGATAAGGTTTTCAGTTTAAAAGGTTATCGAAATCTAAATTTTGAATATTTTTCAGCTATTTTAAATACACGTATGAGTTGGCTGGTTTTTTTTTATAGGAATAAAGG
>JABMMY010000401.1 GCA_013205415.1 Deltaproteobacteria bacterium | reverse complement strand
GTGCAAGCCTTTAAAGGACCTTTTTTTGAAACGATATCAAGGAAACTAAGCTAGCCTCATTCCCCTTGGCCTGGGGAAAAAAATCACTGCGCAATTAGTCATGGCTATCATTTGTTTCATGGTAAAATAGAACTTGAATCGACTTCCCTAAATTATCTCAAAGAAAAAGGCATGACTATGAAAGTTCCACTCCTTCGCATTGTGGCCGTGGGTGAATTCTCCACCTGGGCTCGACAATTTTTTCACACGTTTGAACAGCAAGACATTATTACAGTCACACATGAAACTAACGCCGACATTTTTTGTAAACTTTTAGGACCTACCGACAGCCCCTCCGTGGTTTTTATCGATAACAATGCCGATAGTAAAACCAATTTCAAAAAAATTAGCAGCACCCAAAAACCCATCTACATCGTTTGGATTGGTAAAACGTTTACAAAAGACGATTTAATATTTGCTCTAGAATCAAGAATTTACGCTGTAATAGAATCGGTGAAAATAGATGAAAAAAAAATAACCCATATGTTTCAAACCTTGTCGCAGTTAGTAGCTACCGACCAACAGACTCAGCAACTCATCCGAGCCATGAAATCTATTTTATTACAAACAGAGGCAGAGTTTCCTAATATCCCGATGGTGGACGAGTTAAGAAATGCAGTAAAAAAACTGCAAAACCAAAGCTTAAAGAATGAATTCAATCATCTTCATACGGTGGGAAAAAAAGAGGGCGCAGACATTCCTTTTCACAAGGCGCAGACCCTCGAAGAGGCCTTAGTGATCATCAATGAGTTACAGCGCACAGGTGTTTTGTGGATTCGTGGAAACCAAAATGAACAGGAGGGTAAAATTGAATTTCTGCAAGGCAAGATAACTCAAGCTCATGCGGGAAGCTCTCAAAACACAAAAGCAATTCTCAGGATGTTCCTATGGGATAGCCCAATCCTACTATTTAATCGTAGAGATCCTAGTGAGACCGGTGTTTTACAAAGTCTTGAAGTTGATATTTATCAATTAGTAAAAACAGGGAGTTTACTAAAGGCTAGATTTGAGGCCATTCGAAATGAGATTCCAGGCGAGGAAATTTTCCTTGAGATTAATCCTGGAGTTATTGGAAAGGAGACGGCTCTTAGTAGTAATGATTTTTCAATTTTAGCTAGTGTAGCAGAGTTTGGAAGAGTCGGTACCCTGGTCGATTTTAATGATCTTTCTGATGTTGAAATATATGAATCCCTAATTAATCTAAGGCGTAGTAATATGATTCGAAAAATGAGTGCTTAATTTTATTAATCTTATTAGTAGGTTCGTTGAATAGTCGACATTTTTTGATTGTTCAAAAAACTAAGTAATACTTCCCACGGTAAAACCATCCAATGAAAGCTTTTTTTGGTAGAGCAGTTTCCAAGGCCCTAACTGCAACCGGCCTTTCTAAAGAGGAATTGGCTTATAAAGTACTTCCCCACTTCTTATTAGAAATTTTTACAAAATATTTAAGAGTCACGATAGAGGGAAAGGAAAATCTTCCCAAAAGAGGGGCGTGTATTTTCATCGCCAATCATAGTGGTTTTATGGGGTTTGATGCCTTAATGATTGGGCATCAGGTTTTTTTACACTCTCGAAGAGTTCCCAGAATTATTGCACATAAACTTTGGTTTTTAAGGCCTGAGATTTCCGTTCACGCAAAAAAACTAGGTATGATTCCAGCTACATTGCAAAATGGTTTGAAAATCCTTAAAAAAAAGCAGGGCCTTATTTTGTTTCCCGAGGGAGAGGAGGGGAATTTTAAACCTACGAAATATCGTTATCGTTTACGACGCTTTAGAAGAGGGTTTATGAGATTGGCACTACAAACGGGTGCCACCATCATTCCTGTCGCAGTGATTGGGGCTGAGGAAACCAATATTACACTGTCTCAAATTCGATGGGCCAAGGAGTTGATTGGAATTATTATTCCGGTCCCGCTAAATATGATTCCCTTACCGGTCCGCTGGCACATTAAATTTATGACACCTATTCTGATAGAAAAGGACTTAGAAAAAGCGAATGACATGGAATATATTACAAAGTTCACTAGAAAAATTAGAATACAAATTCAAAAAGAACTACACGCGCAATTAAAAAATAGAAAACATATCTTTTTATAAACAGTAACTCCGCTAGAAAAATGGTAACGCTACTCAGCAGTTCATCTCTTATTTCCCAAATTATGCTAGATATTTTTGCATGATTACAAAAACATTTAGCGCTACATTAGATGGAATTCAAGGGGCCCTGGTGCAAATTGAGGCCGTTTCCTTACATTCTATTCCTCAGATTCAAATTACAGGATTACCTGGGGAGGTCGTAAAGGAGAGTCGGGAGCGGGTCCGCGCCTGCTTGGTTTATCTGGGATTCGATGTGCCGACAGAAAAGATTTTAGTTCATCTATCCCCTGCAAATATTAAGAAGATGGGAAGTCATTATGACCTACCCATTGCATTGAGCGTCTTGGCAGCAGAGGGGCGGCTTTCAGGCAATTCCCTAAGTGAGTATGGTTTTATTGGCGAGGTTGCTCTAGATGGTCACCTGAGAGCTGTGAGAGGGGCTCTGCCCCTGATTGAGGTTTTAATAAAGCAGCCCCACATTAAAAAGGTAATCATTCCAAAGGATAATGAAGCGGAGGGGGCTCTTCTTGAGAGTCCTAAGATTTTTGTCGCAAAAACTATCGGAGAGGTTCTGGAGTCGATCAGAAATGAAAAGATTTTATCCCATTGTTTGGTGCCGCCTACTATCGAGCGAGCAGTGACCTATAAACATCTAGATCAGGTGATGGGGCAGAATTTAGCTAAACGAGCCCTGCAAATAGCTATTGCAGGCAAACATCATTTGCTTTTTGTGGGCCCTCCAGGTGTAGGAAAGAGTATGTTGTCTGCTGCGGCATCGAGTTTACTTCCGGAAATGACCCATGAAGAATTTATTGAGGTGTTAAAGATTTATAGTGCCTCTTCGATTGAACTAGATTCTCTAATTAGAACTAGGACTCGTCCTTATCGTAGTCCGCATCATAGTATTTCAGCAAATGGGTTATTAGGCGGAGGATCGGGAATGCTGGCCCCTGGCGAAGTGAGCCTTTCCCATCATGGGGTTCTATTTCTAGATGAGTTTCCTGAATATCGTCGCGATGCAATTGAGGGTCTCAGAGAACCCTTGCAATCTGGTGTTCTTCATCTCACTCGAGTAGGAAAATTTCTCTCCTTGCCTGCGCGCTTCACCCTGATTGCTGCCATGAATCCTTGCCCCTGTGGCCTGTTTTCGCAAACAGAAAATCGATGCCGGTGTACCCCTGAAAAAAAGGCACAATATCGAAAAAAATTATCGACCCCTATTTTAGATAGAATGGCTCTAATGGTGCAACTCACTCCCACCGATTTGGGAAAAACATACTGTGAGGAGAGGCTTACCCATGAAGTTATAAAGGAGAGCATTCAAAAGGCGACCGAAATTCAAAGGAAAAGGTTTGATAAAGAAGAGGCTATAAAAAGTAATGGTGCCGTAGAGGCTCCGCAGGCGATGGAGGGTTTTTATCTCGATTCAAAAACTGAGAACTGGATGAAAACCCAACAGCAGCAATATCGTTTGAGCTTTCGCAGAGTGAATCAGGTGATTAAGGTGGCGCGAACCATTGCCGATCTTGAAGGGGATGATCAGATCTTAATTTCGCATCTAAATGAAGCCTGGGGGCTGAGATGTTTCGATTTTTATCAACTACACTAGATGAATTTCTTAAGGTTTGGTTTCAAATCGAGTGTCCTATTTGTCATGGTGCTGCAACATTGACAGGGATTTGTACTAGCTGCCAACCGGTATCATCTTTATTAGGGCCTATTTGTGATCGCTGTGGGACCTCTTTGATTTGTGCGCTTGATGTTTGTGGCGAGTGCGCGGAATTAAAAAATCGATCCCTAGACAAAGCCAGATCAGCTTTGTGGCTCACAAATGAAGCAAAGGCCCTTATTCATATAATTAAATTTCAGAAAAGATATGAGTGGTTGGAAATTTTTAAGAGCCAGCTAGTAGATTCACAATTTGAATTTATTAAAGAGGACTTTGCGATTATTTCAGTTCCCATGCATCCTAAAAAATTTATGACTCGAGGGTTTAATCAATCGGAAATTTTAGTGGATTGGATTGTAAAAAAAAGATCCATGAAGCAATGTTTTGGATTAAAAAAGGTAATAGAGACCATTCCGCAGAGCCTATTGGATAGAAGCAAGAGAAAATCTAATCTTCAAGATTCCTTTAATTGGGATAAAAAATATCATATGCCAAAAAATATAATTTTAGTCGATGATATTTATACCACCGGAGAAACACTAAATGCCTGCGCTAAGGTTTTAAAAAAAAATGGAGCCCAAATAGTTTACGCCTGGACTCTATTTAGAACTATCCACCGTAGATAAGCTGCTTAGGGCCCTTAGTTTAATTTTTTTCTAAAATTATTTCTTACATACTCAATTGCAGCTAAAGCATCGACTCGTCCTGAGCCACAATGATTACTATAAATTTCTCCCACTGGAATAGCACTCATTTGAAGCGCCTCGGTGACCTGAGATGGATTAAGATCTGCTTTTAGTGAAATAAGTAATGCGACTACGCCACCAATATGTGGCGTTGCCGACGAGGTGCCGCCAAAACCGGAGGTGTAATCGGCTCCTGCCATAGAGGTACTCGGTACCTCACTTGG
>JABMMY010000400.1 GCA_013205415.1 Deltaproteobacteria bacterium | reverse complement strand
GTCGAGTACTTTTTTCGAGCGTGACGAAGCACGGGTCAAGGATCTTGGAAAATATAGCGCTTTAGGTTACGGGAGAGGTCTATTGAACATAGACTGGACTATATAAAACGTAGGGAACAAGACGGTTTAAAGTGACTCGCAACGCGGTGTGCACTTTGGCCAACACCTCGACACGATAGGTTCCATTCCCGCTTAATGGAAGTTTCAAAGGTGCCGTGGCGTTACCTTCTATAGAGACTTCATTAGTGATTTCACCATTTTTAATCAACCGAATAATTTTACTAAACGGCGTGATGGGGGTTCTTATCACCATTTCACAAGATCCACCTGTAGTCACTACATCACCTGAGATGAATGGGGTGTCACCACATTGAGTCACCCAGCTATTTCCCTGAAATGGAAACAAGGAATGATAAACGATCGCTAATCGACCGGCCCGCAAACTTTGATAATATTGGTGTTTTCTAGTTACAAAATCGAGGGCTTTAGGTTCCTTTAAAAACAACACATTTGAAGCCATTTTAAAGGTTTGAAAATAACCGGGCCAACTTAACGATCGCTCACTATCTATTTTAATTTTAGAATGGGTATCATGAGCAAGGTAAGCAAAGTGCCCAGGTCCTCCAGCCGTCATTTCATCCCAGGCGGTAAAATCCTTGAGAAAGGGATCATAAAACCTCATCGCAGATAAAGATTGATTAAAAGGATAGATCAATATCGTAAGTAAAAACTGAAAGGGTGACTCTAGAGCCTGTCTTTGCCAACTACTGTCAAAGTTAATCACCTCTAATCCGTCGGCCAACTTATCTAGTCTTCCCCACGGATTTTTAATATTAGTCGGATGAGCAATAGAAACAAATAGACCTGGATAGAACTCTTTTTTTACCACTTGCTTATAGCTAGATTGGATAATGGCTTCATAATCGGAGTTTTTTAGCGCAGCACTTTCTGAAAAAAAACTGATCACGTGGCCTGCCGGTGTTGCAGACTCCATCTCCACAAAAAGATCGGTTCTTCCATACTGTTTCTCAAAGCCACTTTTTCTCGCTTCATAATTATTATGATCGGTGAGAATTACAAAATCCATTCCTGCCTTGGCAGCCTCCTTTGCAATCACATCAGGTGCCCCACCTCCATCTGAAAAGGTAGAATGAACATGAATAATACCCTGGGCTATTTCTGGATTTACAAAACCTTTAGAGGGTAATTGAGAGAGATTATCGATCTCGGAGATAGGAGTTCTGTAAGGAAGAACAGAATATAACTCCACAATCAAAACCCAAACGATGATAGTCCAAAAATAATAATTTTTCATAGCGGCCGAAAGTATTCTATCAAATACCATTGTGAAATTGTTCGACCTCTTAATTCCAATGAATACTCTTTTAAAATTTGCTTATCAGAAAAACATTTTAATGTCTCATAATTAGGATTCGCCGATTCACTAAGAAGTATTACGTTATTAAACCGACAGGGATCCTTGGCCTCTAAAGTAAAATTACTAGCCCGCCCCAAAGGAAAAAGCTGTTCAGATTGAAGCCCCAGAAATTTAAAGTAGGAGGTCAATTGATAGGTAGGCAAAAATAGCATCTCTTTTTTATCGTTGGCCTCTAAATCTGCTTGAATGGTTTTTGTTAATTCATAAAGAGCCGCCTGTTTTCCAATGCGATCCTTTTCGGGTGTCACCCACTTCAAGGGATAAACCAAATGAATCGCCAGTAATACCGAGACAACTAAAGGAGGTATAAAACCTAATCCTAATAATAAATAATCTAAAAGCTTAATAGAATTTCGATTAAGCAAAAACTGCGCCATTGGCCAAAAGGCTACATAACTCATGAATGCCCAATTAGCCTCCACATGGGTCTTAGCAGCCTGGAATAAAGAGAATAAAATAGGTAGTACAAAAAAGTAAAAACAGACTTGATAATCAGAGTTAGAACAAAGATCTTTTCTTAGCAGCAATACCCATCCGAGCATTAAAAAAGGAAGAGATCCCAATAATAGAATTTGGCTCCCTAAAAAATCGGTAAACACTCCCGTTCCCTGAGCCAAACTATGAC
>JABMMY010000399.1 GCA_013205415.1 Deltaproteobacteria bacterium | reverse complement strand
CTCTGTTTTTATCTCACCAAGAACCACGCCTTCATGGATGGCAACAAACGGACGGCGGCTTTAACAGCAATTTCTTTTCTAAATGAAAATGGATGGGAATTACTTTACCCATTCGACGAAAAAAAGGGGACGAACGCTCTCGCCATAATTGTGGACGACTGCGCTGCAAGTAAAGTTTCAAAAGATCAGCTCATGGACTGGTTCGACGCTCACAAAGTGAAAATAAAGTAAAATCCCACAGGCACTTGCCTGAAGGAGAGCGTTATTTTACGTTCGAACGTTCGCGACCCCACGTTTTGAGAGCCGGTAAGAGATGTGGCAAAGCCAAATACTTTATGTCAAATTAATGCTAAACGAAAAATGCTAAAGGCTTAACGCGAAATCTAAAAACTGCTACCTAAACTCTCGATATCACATGACCACCGTTTAAAAAGGTAAAGAGCCCTAAGATTGTCTATTTTCTAGTCACTATTTATAAGCCCCCGACACCGTCACAGAAATACCCATTTTTTCACAATTGGCTATGCCTAAATTCCTGGCACCCTTCTTGTACTCTTAGTGTATATCGGGGGATTACTGTGAAATTAACTTTGCATTCATTGATGCTTTTTATTTGTCTTATTACTCTAGCCCATTGTAAGCGCGGAGGTAGCATGATGGGTGGTGGTGGCGATGGAGGCCCTAGTGGTGAAGGTGGCCCATGCGCTAAGTGTAATAACAAGAATAATCCCAGGGACCAGGACAACCAAAGAGAGAGGAATGATCAGGCTCAGGCCCCAGCTCCAGGAGCCCCTGCAACAGACACTTTAGATTTAGAAGGAACTCTAGGAGGAGGAACTGGTACCTTTGAGTCGTTTAGCGGAGATCCAATTAATCCATCGGTACCCATTCCGGTAGTAGTAGCACCAACAACAACGCCTCCTGACAATTCAGATCAGCCTCGTCCAAGGGAGCTCTCCAATATCAATAACGAGAAACGGAAAGCCCTACTTGAGCGCAAAGGTACGGACTTGACGGGAGCTGCGGCGAAGGAAAAAGATATCCAAACCCTATACGATGCCCTGGCGGTGCTGCTTTCGGATAAACGGTGCGGTTTTGCACGGGTCGAAACAAAACAAACCTATCAGAGCAGAGGCGTTGTGGTCACACCATCTGAACCCATTAAGATTGATCCCAGTAGCACTGGTATTGGCGGCGGTGATATTACTTTCTATTCAGACGACAAAAAGGTTAACCCAGTAACCTTATCTTGGGACGCGAACCACTTTACCGAAATGTCGCTCAAAGACTGGCTATACGGCCATCCCACTGGCCCAACCAATGGTCACATAGGTTTTTATAGGCAGCTTGTGCTTAAAAACCTGTGCGGACTCACTAATGCTGAACATCCCGAGCCTTTACGCGTAAAGCCGAATGGCTCACACTAAACTACATTAGAAAAATTTCGAGAGAGTAAGGGGTCGTGATCAAAGTCTATAACAACACACCGCCCCAAACAAGATTTGCACCCTATTTTTGCTCCTTTCCGTTTAGGACTTTGCGAGCTAAGGTGATGGGCTCATGTCGCTTCAGGAAAGTTTAAATTCTAATAGACCGATAGCCAGAATTGCCCGTTTGCCTAGTGATTTAATCGATCAAATTGCTGCAGGAGAGGTGGTAGAGCGCCCCTCAAGTCTCATTAAAGAGCTTGTCGAAAATAGTTTAGATGCAGGGGCCACTCGCATTGAGGTGCACCTAGTTGAAGGCGGATTAAAGGAGATCACAGTCATTGATAATGGCTGCGGTATTTTAGAGGCCGATTTAAATTTAGCCGTTGAAAGGCATACGACCAGTAAACTTCACTCTCTTCAAGACTTAGAGGCCATTGCCACCTTTGGATTTCGAGGTGAGGCCCTGTCTAGTATTTCCGCCGTTTCCGATTTCTCAATTCGAAGTCGCCCCTTAGCCTCCGAACGAGGGATGCTCCTCCAGGTTCCTTTCGGAGAAAAACAGGAGCTAAAACCGATAGGATGTCCTCCAGGAACACAGATTTCAGTAAAGGAACTATTTGCCAAGATCCCCGCGAGATTTAAATTTCTACGTTCCCACGCCACCGAACTTTCCCATTGCGCTAAAAATTTTAAGGAGCTTGCCATGGGCTCTCCTGGAGTGTCCTTCTTCTTTCATCATAATGGAAGACTACTTGCCAAGTACACCGCTACGTCTCGATTAGCACGCCTTCATGAAACATTAAAACCCTCTTGGGAACCGCTTCACCTGCAGGATGCAGTAGATGACATGCGATTTGAAGCCCTATTATCACCCTTAGACTTTAGCCAAGAAAGAGCAGAGATAACTCTCTTTGTAAACCAACGTCCCGTTAAAAATCGACTTCTGCTCTCTAGTATTCGTAATAGTTTTCTAGAGGTGGCCGGCCCTCATCACGAGCCTTCCGGTGTTTTTTATTTAGATATCAGAGGCGATTGGGTAGACGTTAATGTTCATCCTCAGAAACTAGAGGTTCGTTTTTTTAAACAGGAACGAATTTATGGTTGGTTACTCGCTTCACTTAGAAAACAACTTTCTAATAGTAAATTACTCGCGCCAAACTCCCTGGCTCCAAACTCCCCGGCGCCAGCTAAATTCGGTTCCAATTCTGAGTTTTACAAATCCCAATCTCCCCTACCCTCACAAACTAATTTTTTGCATAGTGAAGCCCTCCGAAGTGAAACGATTCGAACGGAGTTGCCCTCGATGGAGGCCCGACCCAAAGCATCTCCCGCTCTCACTACCCTACCCTTTCGTTTTTATGGCATCGTTCAATCCCAATATTTTTTATTAGAAAACTCGGCCGGCATTTTTATTTTAAATGCCAGGGCCTTTGAGGAAAAAATAATTTTTGCACAGTTAGAAAAAAATATGTCTCAGCAGGGGATTAGCACCCGCTCGCTTTCGGTGCCTCAGATACTCACGTTGCCTCACCCTTTATTTGAAACGGCAAAGAGACTCCAGGGCACGCTCACACGATTAGGATTTGAATTTGAGTTTTTTGGAGACAAAGATATCGCTCTAAAGGCGATTCCTCATAAACTTTCAGAGACCGCTTTAGAGTTAAGCTTTATACAGCTTCTAACGTCACTTTCCGGACCGTCCCATTCGTTAGATCTGGACGATAATCCGACCCACGAGCTGTGGGCGCTTACCGATCTCCTAGCTAGGCCTATAGCTAGAGTTTGGGAGCCCTGTGAAATTACCGAACTATTATCTTTAATGACCGATTTTAATGAAAGCTGGACTTGCCCTCGCGGCAACCCTGTTTTATTTAAGATCTCTTGGAATCAACTTCAGGAACACTTTAAAAAAATATGAACAGACAACTTGCCATCGCTATTTTAGGTCCCACAGCCTCTGGAAAAACAAAACTTGCCGTTCAATTGGCAAATCGCCTGAATGGCGAGATTATTTGCATGGACTCTACTACCGTCTATAAGGGCCTAGACATTGGCTCGAGTAAGCCTAGTGCCGAGGAGCTGGCAGCCGCGCCTCATCACCTTGTTAATATTGCCTCCCCTAATGAACCCTTTTCTGCCTTCCATTTTGTACAGATGGCCGAGGCCACCATTAATGAAGTGGTCTCTAGAGGAAAACTCCCAATCATTGTCGGTGGCACCTATTTTTATCTTCGAGCCCTTCAGTTTGGAATGTATGAGATTCCGGCTATTGCGAATGAAATTGTTGAGGCCCTGGAAAATGAATTTTGTAAGGACGATAAAGTTCATACTATGAAAATGCATGATGAATTAAAAAGAAGAGACCCTAAATCGGCAGAGACTATCCATCCCAACGATCGCTATCGAGTCTTAAGAGCTTTAGCTATTTTACGATCTACCCGGCAACTTCCTAGCGAATTAAAACCCACCCGATTTTCAGAGAATCAAAAATCTAGATTATGGATGAAATACGCCGTCACCCTCTCTCGACACTCTTCAAATCAGGCCATTGTGAATCGTACTGAAAAAATGCTCGCCGCAGGACTTGTCGACGAGACAAAAAAATTACTAGAGCTATACCCCGACGAACGATGTCTCAACAGTATCGGTTATGCAGAGGCCAAGGACTTCTTAGGAAAAAAAATAACTGAGAAACAACTCAGAAATGAGATCATTGAAAAAACAAGGCAACTGGCCAAGCGGCAGGTCACCTGGCTTCGCAGTGATCCAGAGGTTCGTTTTGTTGATTTCAGAGACAACGATAGAATTTGTTTGGATGTTGAAAATTTACAGTTTGCTTTAAACGGATAGGATTTTATGCAATCGATGACAGGATTTGGAAAAGGCGATGCCACCTTAGGAACTCAAACTATCTCTATCGAGATTAAATCGGTTAATCATCGTTATTTAGACACTCGTTTCCGATTACCTTTCACCTTAAGTTTTTTAGAGCTCTCCCTTTTAGAGATTCTAAAATCTCACTTTGAGCGTGGTTCCTTTGAAATTAATATTAAGCAAAAATCCTTAAGCTCTACCGAGAACGGCCATAAAAATTTGGGATTTGGAATCGATGAGGAGGCGGCAAAATCTCTTATCGAAGCTGTAGAAAAACTTCATTTAAAATTTGGAACCCCTAAAAATCCATCATTGGAATTTCTTTTACAGTCGGGCCGTGTTTTTATTCCTCAGGAAAATCCTGAAAACCTTCCGGAACTCACCGATGGAGTGAAAAAAACATTCGAGCGGGTGCTAAAAGATTTAAAAATGATGCGGGAACAGGAAGGAATGAAACTAAAAACTATTTTGCTACAGGGCGTCTCAGACTTAGTAAAGGCCACTTCACAATTGAGTCAATTAGCCCCCAGACAACCGGAGAAGATTAAGGAGCGATTAGAGAGTCGATTGGCAAAATGGGAGTTAAGCACCCCTATGGATCCACATCGTCTGGAATGGGAAATTGCACTGGCCGCAGAAAAGGCAGATATCACAGAGGAAATTGACCGTCTAAAAACTCACGCCGAGGCCTTTACTGAAATTTTGAACCAGGCGGGACCCGTAGGCCGAAAGTTAGATTTTCTGACGCAGGAGCTCCATCGTGAGGTCAATACCACGGCATCAAAATCTGCCGATATTGAAATAACGCAGGTGGCAGTCGGTTTAAAAACGCAGATCGAAAAGCTAAGGGAACAGGTGCAAAATGTCGAATAACTATCAAGGGATAACGGGTTCGGAATCACAATCGGAACGGATGCTTAATATTGGGCATGGTAGTTTTGTAAAACCGGATCGCATCTTGGGTATTTTTGAAGCGGGCTCTCTTCCTATGCGACGTTGGAGAGATAAAGCTTTAGAGGAAAACAGATTGGTCGACGCTACTAAGGGGAGAAAAATGAAGTCATTAATCTTAACCGATTCTAATCATGTGATTCTGTCTAGCGTAGTCCCCCAAACTCTTAATGAGCGAATGAGCGAAAAACGTTCTCACTCAGGAGCTTCATTGAAACCCCAGGAGGAAAGGTTGTTTGTCTCCTAAACGAACGCAACATACTCCCCTACCACGCCTAGTGGTTATCTCAGCGCCCAGTGGGGCTGGTAAAACAACCTTGTCGTCGCTGTTACTCAAGGAATTTCCACTCCTACAACGTTCTGTCTCCACCACCACTCGCCCTAAAAGAGATAATGAAATTGAGGGCACACATTACCATTTTGTCGACGATATTACATTTAGAGAAAAGATAACCCTAAACCATTTTGCAGAATGGGCCCTAGTGCATGGGAATAAATATGGCACTACGAGAGCGAGTATTGAGAGCATCCTACTTTCAGAAAAACATCCGGTGTTTGATATTGATGTCCAAGGGGCGATGAATTTAAAGGCGCTATACGGTGATAGGGTCCTATTGATCTTTATTCACCCTCCCTCACTAGAGGCTTTAAAAGAGAGACTCATTCAGAGAAAGGGCGACTCTCCCTCGTCTATTGAAAACAGATTGAAAAATGCAACTAGTGAAATAGGCTGGAGTCAAAAATATGATTATCAGGTGACCAATGACCTAATAGAAAAATCATTTCTAGAATTAAAAAATATTGTGTTTCAAGAATGTTTTAAGAGGGTGCTGTGACCCCATCGATTCCCATTTCATTAAATACTAAAAGGCCACGCGGACTAGAGGACCTGATCGCTTATATCAAAAGCTACAATCCCGACGTCGACACCGATCTTATTACTAAAGCCTACCTTTTTTCAGAAAAGCTTCACCAGGGACAAAAGAGAACAAGTGGAGAAAACTATTTTCAACACCCTATTGAAGTGGCCTTTATCGTCGCTGAGCTGCAATTAGATACGGGAAGTATAGTGACCGCCCTCCTCCATGATACCGTAGAGGACACCGTGGCTACTCTTGCCGAGATTGAAGCACTATTTGGTCCAGAGATCACAGCCCTCGTCGATGGCGTTACCAAAATCAGTCAGATCTCATTTCAAACCAGTGAAGAAAAACAGGCTGAAAATTTTCGCAAGATGGTATTTGCGATGGCCAAGGACCTCCGTGTTATTTTGGTGAAGCTTGCCGATCGCACGCATAACATGAGAACGCTACAACCCCTTCGTCCCGACAAACAGGCCCGCATTGCTCAAGAAACCCTAGATATTTATGCTCCATTGGCAAACCGGCTTGGACTTTCCGCTATGAAACGGGAGCTAGAGGATCTTTCTCTACGTTACACGAAACCTGAAATCTATTATAAGCTTGTGACCCAGGTTGCAAAAAAAATTAAAGAGAGAGATCAATATACCCAAGATGTGCTTGCCATGATTGAAGGGGCTCTCCACGAACATGGGTATCACAATATTAAAGTTTCCGGTCGCCCCAAACACTTCTATAGCATTCAAAAAAAAATGGAGAAAAGAAATCTCACCTATGAAGAGGTTTATGATCTCACGGGATTTAGAATTGTTTTAGAGACGGTGGAACAGTGCTATGGCGTCTTAGGTCTTATCCACTCGCTGTGGACACCTGTTCCTGGGCGTTTTAAAGACTACAATGCGATCCCTAAAGCAAATTTCTACCAGTCACTTCACACCACTGTGATTGGCCCTGCAGGAGAGAGAATTGAAATTCAAATTCGCACCACCGCCATGCATGACACCGCTGAACGCGGGATTGCCGCACACTGGGCCTATAAAGAGGGAAAAAATGTGGCTCAGGAGGCCTCTAAATTCAGTTGGCTTAATCGTTTAGTAGAATGGAATAAGGATCTACAGGATCCTAATGAGTTTCTAGAGACCGTTAAACTCGATCTATTTTCTGAGGATGTTTATATTTTTACCCCCAAAGGAAAGGTAATAGAATTTCCTCAAGGGTCCAGTCCCGTAGATTTCGCCTATAGTGTTCACTCAGATTTGGGCCATCACTGCATTGGCGCCAAGGTGAATGGTCGAATCGTCCCTTTAAAACACAAATTAAAAAGTGGCGACACCGTTGAGATTTTAACCTCCCAGAACCAAACACCCCATAAGGATTGGTTGAAGATTGTCAAAACGTCGAAGGCAAAAAATAAGATACGACAGTTCATAAAAACCCAAGCGCACGAAAGTTCTAAAGTTATGGGTGAGATGATTCTTGAAAAGGAGCTTAAACGAGAGGATCTTAAATTCAAAACTCTCCTTAAAGAGGGGTTACTTACCGAGGTCGCCGAAGGTTTTTCTCTTAAGTCGGTGGATGAACTTCTTAGTGCGATTGGTTACGGAAAGCTCTCTGCCAAAAAAGTAATCGGCAAACTTAACCTTCCTAGTTCCAAAAAATCGTCAGAGGATCTAAAAGAGGGAAAAGAAACTACAAGACCGCTCCAAAAAATTGTCGAAGAGGCCTCAAGAAAAAGCACCTCTCGACAGGGGATCAAGGTTAAAGGGATTGGTGATCTTTTAGTTCACTTTGCTAGATGCTGTAATCCCGTCCCCGGAGATTCTGTCATCGGCTTTATCACAAGAGGAAGAGGCATTAGTGTTCACTCTAGAAAGTGTCCCAAGGTATTTGATTCTGATCCTCATCGCCTAATCGATATCGAGTGGGACATGGCAATCTCTGCGGAAAGATCGGTAAAGATCAGAGTGATCTGTCACGACCGTCCGGGTCTCTTAGCCGACATGTCGGGAGTGATTAAGGATCAAAAAGCGAACATCACTAGAGCTCAGATTGGGACTACAAAAGATAAAAAAGCGGTCTGTTTGTTTACCGTATCTATTAAAAATCTTCCCCACCTATCTAAAATACTTTCCACCCTAGAGGGCATTCCTGGAGTCATCTCCACAGAACGAGTTCAGAAAAAAGTGTGATAGATCCTATTAAATCTACTGTTGAAATTTGCGATTAGATTTTGAAACTGGAATTAAAGCAATAGCTGGACCTTTGCGTTTTATTTTCGTTTGGCTATAGACTTCAGCTAAACTTCCCGGAATGGATAGTAACCCTGAACTGACTATCGTTCTATTTTCATTACCTGGTAATGATTTTGTTCCATTGAGAAGCCAAGCCTTTATTTTTCTAAAATCGAATGGAG
Organism: Deltaproteobacteria bacterium; assembly: GCA_013205415.1. Taxonomy (GTDB): domain Bacteria; phylum Bdellovibrionota; class FAC87; order UBA2466; family UBA2466; genus UBA2466. The sequence continues at coordinate 1,436 of JABMMY010000399.1, read as the reverse complement.
ATTTACCGATAGTTTGACTCGCTAACAAAGCAGCAGCGCCGGTTACAAAGGCGGTCGCTTGTGAGGTCCCCGACATCATTCCAAATTTACCATTGGGAATAGTGCTTAAAATACTCAATCCTGGGGCCGCAATATGAACCGGAATTCCAAAATTACTCGACGATAAAAGTTGATTTTTCTGATTGACTGAGGCCACACCAATAATATTATCTAAGGGATAGCTTGCAGGAAAATAGGGAGCCTGAAGATTATTATGGCCATCATTACCCGCAGCAGCGACAAATAAAACCCCTTTTCGATTAGCCTCTTCCACTGCCATTCGCTCTGCAGTTGCGGGCTCACCACCTCCACCACTATAATTAATGATATGAGCACCCATTCGTACTGCGTATTGAATAGCACGTACTGTGTTTTGCAAATTATTCATTCCATTGCTGCCTGTATCGTAATACTTCAGAGGCATAATAGAAACTCCGGGACAGATTCCAGTCGTACCTAATCCATTCGAGCTTTCGGCCGAGATAATACCGGCGATATGAGTGCCATGCCCATGGGTATCAAATGGCAGGGGTTGATTATTTACGAAATCCCAACCTGCAACATCGTTGATAAAACCATTTCCATCATTATCTAAACCATTACAGCTCTTATCTCGACAGGGGGTAGATGCCAAATCTTTTGGTACCCAAGGACCGGTCTCACCTCGATTGATCCAAATATTATTTTTAAGTTCTGGGTGAGTATAATCAATACCTGTATCGATTACCGCAACAATAATAGCAGGAAAGCAGGCGTTCACCTCAGCTCTTGTCGACTGAACGAGTGGAGTGAACGAATCGAAAAATCCGATATTAGCTAAACCCCAATCCTGATTAATAAGGGGATCCACCTGGTTATTTAATTGGGTATGTGGGGAGGCTTTGCCCTCAATGCGACGAAGCAATTCTTTGGGAAAGGCGGGATAGTTAAAAGGATTGGATGCTCTTGAAATAATATTATCAACGTCGATAGCCTCAGCACCAAAGGAGAGAAAATTAAAAACAAAAATGCCAGAGATTACAACTAGCATCCAATTAGAAAAAGATCTGACGGCTACGGGCACCTGATTAACTAACTCTGTGCGGATCAACTGCTACCTCCACCCACTTTTATTTAGGTGCAGACTCGGTGTCTTCACCCCTCTAAGCTCAACGAATGAGCCTGGACATCGAATTAAAAAGCAACCCCTGTGCCACACCCAAAACACACCTAACTATTTGATTTATGTAGCCCGTTTTAACTCTGCTGCTTTTTTTATCTGTTGATAAATCTGACAGATTGGAGCCCATAATGTCACTGTTAGCCCTCTGGTGGAATACGGAGCCCTTTCCCTTAAAAGTGGGTGAGAGTGAGAGTGAGAGTGAGAGTGAGAGTGAGAGTGAGAGTGAGAGTGAGAG
>JABMMY010000398.1 GCA_013205415.1 Deltaproteobacteria bacterium | reverse complement strand
TTAACAGGGATGCTCTCTCTTATTGAAAATTGGAGTGCAGGAAACTCATTAACAAAAAATCTATCGGGTAGAGGAATGGCTGCGACTGTAGGCGCTAGTTATTTTTTAAATCGTTTGTGGTCGGTGGCTATTAATGCAGAAAGTTCAATTACGATCGAAAAATTTTCGGTTAATCAGGCCGCCGTTCGTACCCTTACCTTCCAGTCGAACTATTCTATTTTTTAAGCCGTTCCATTAAAGCGTACATTAAAATGGCTCCGCTGGCCGATACGTTTAAAGATTGAACCTTCCCTTGTAATGGAATTTTAATTAAAAAGTCACAGGTATTGGCTATGAGAGGGGAGATCCCCTCTAGTTCAGTTCCAAGAACGAGTACTACCTTTTCTAATGAGGGTAATTCACTTAGTTGTTGCGCCTTTTCTCCTAGAGCGGCTCCTACAATCCAGAATCCTGCCTCTTTAAGTTTTCTAAGGCTATCGGATAAATTTGCAATTTGTACAATAGGGAGAGTTTCTACGGCACCGACCGACGCATGATACACACCAGGGGTCACCGTCACACTGCGATCTTTAGGAATGACAATTCCATTCCATCCCAATCCCTCAGCGGTTCTACAAAGTGCACCAAAATTTTGTGGGTCCTGAAGATGGTCTAAGGCGAGAATGAAGCTCTCCTTTTGCTGGGAAAGTTTTTCTGAAAAAGGTTTCCATTCTTCAAAATGAAAGGGCGCAACCTGCGCGGTGAGGGGCTCAAAGGTGTCATTGCTTTTGTTTTTAGGATTGGGCTGAAGGTCGACCACAATGCCAACCTCCTTTGCCTTTGTGACGATCTGTTGAATGCGAACGGAGGCTCTATCTGGGGGGCCGAAAAGGGTGAGCCGTTTTATCGACGAAGGTTTATGATTAAGAATATGAGAAATAGCACTGAGTGATGAGATTATTTGCATGATTCGCTCCTTGAAAAAATGTTAAGTGTGGCAATTTTGGGATCTCGACTTTGGGTAATAGGCCGACCGATAATTAAGTAGTCTGCTCCTGCAGCTATCGCTTCATCTGGAGTTGCAATTCGTTTTTGATCCTCTTGGAAAACCTCTTTCATTTGAGGACGAATGCCGGGAGTGACTAACAAAAAACCGGGATAAACTAAGGGCCGAAGTTTTTTTGCTTCGGCGACAGAACAGATAATGCCTTGAAGTCTTGATTGTTGCGCCAATAGAGCCAGCTTTGCTACCGAATCTTGAGAGTTTGTGTCCCAATTCCAAGCGGCCCCCTCCGAAGGATCAAAGGTGGTGAGTAAGGTGATTCCTAAAAGCTGGAGGTTAGAATTACGACAGCCTTGGCTTGCAGCCTCAAGCATCTTTTTTCCACCCAAGCAGTGGACCGTAGCAAAGGTGACCCCCATTTGACCTAACTGTCGAATGGTTTCAAATACCACCTGTGGGGTATCATGAAGTTTTAAATCCACAAAAATCTGTTTCTTTTTTAAGTGAAGATATTCGATCACATGGGGACCCGATCCGGTAAAAAGTACCGGCCCTATTTTATAGGTGCGAATGCTGTCTCCCAGCGTATCAACTAAACGAAAGGCATCGGTAGGATTTTCGTAATCGAGAGCGACAATAACATTTTCGAGACACTTCATGTAATTCCTACTCTCCAGCTATTGATAATCTCATCTGAAGCCGCTTCGGCAATAGTGAAAATCTCAGCCGCTCCCAAGCGATGGCTCTTAATCTGAAAAGGCCCACACTCTGCCTTTTTTCCATACCTTGCGAGAATGGCACCTGCTTGGATTTTTTCGGTCTCGGTTAAATTACCTAAAGCAATCCCCAAGGGGCCTTTGAAATTTTCAGGTTGTAAAAGAATCCCCTTCGATTTCTGCCATAAAAGTTCCACGGATTGGCACTCACCTTCAGTTCTTGCTACGATTACCTTGGCGTTTTCAGAAATTCTAAAGTGCCTTCCCAGTTTTAACATTTCTGCCTGGGCTAATTTTTCTGTCTCAGTGGCGAAAGTAGGATGGGAAAAAAAATCTCTTAATCGATCTGAAAAGGCCCCCTCGGTAAGCAGACAGCCACCACTAGGGGAGGCATACTCGGAAATTCCCAGCTGCTGTGCTAAAAGAAATTGCTGAGTTCTTCCACGACCCGAAATTTTTAGAAGATGCTCTCTTTTAATCCAACCCCTCTCCTCAGGTAATGTCTCGGGAAGATTCCCTCCAGACAAAGGTCTCAAAATTTTATGAATTAATGGAGATTTTTTTTCAATTAAAGAGATGGCAGCTTTATTTTGTGATAGAGGCCGCTGGCCTACTACTTCACCTGTAACTATGAAGTCTGCCTTTTCTTCAAGAAGAACCTGTTCTGCTAATTCAAACATATAAATACGGCAATCGATGCAGGGATTCATATTGCGGCCATAACCATACTTGGGTTTTTCAACAATATCTAAATAGTCATTTCCCTTTTCCTTGAGGACCAAACGAATATTAAGATGGTCGGCCACCTTTTGCGCGTCGGTAGTACATCCAAAAGGGGATACCAGGTGAAGGCCTATGACCTCAATTCCCCATTGTGTTACCAGTTGAGCTGCAATGGCACTATCTAGTCCCCCCGAGATGAGTGCAATAGCCCTTCTAGGGCGATTGAGGGTGGCATTGTGTGTGGCCTGTTCCATAAACCTTACTTTATAGGCCTTTTTTCTGAACGAAAAAGGCTAGATAAAAAAATATGTTGATAACGTGGGAGGTATATCTTTTTTATGCCGTTATTACAATGGTTTAGCAGCATTATATCAAGCTGTATGAAGTCTAGACAACTTAAGTTCCTGATATGAGTCGATTATTAAATGGGGCTTCGGGCTTGGCTAAAAGTTGAGCACATGCTGTAGACAGGCCGGTGCACAATAGCCGTGAATACAGAACGGCACAGAGGTTGCTTTTATAATATTCAAGACGAAACACATTTTAGATTTCAACTAGATTATGAAACGACCTTAAAATCGTTTTTGCAACAAGAGGATGTCACAATGATTAAGCAACTTAGATTATCACAGGATTCGGTTATTTTTAAATCTCTACTGATTGCAGGTTTTCTTCTCTCCTTATTGATGAGTAACCCAGTTCGCGGAGAGGGAACCTGCGACAGTTATATAGTAGACCAACCGCGCATTCCCGTTAATAACGCAGGAGCGATTGTACTTCCTAGTGGGATATTAGGCTGTTTAACCCAAGGAACGGTATCTCCCATTCTTCAGTACACATTATTTAATCACACGCTCAGTCAGGCGATACAAAAAACGCTAGACCTAACCCCTGATGTGAGGGTTCCTTATGTCGCAGCTAAGGAAAAATTCGACTGGGGCATTTGTGAACTCACCAAATCATTTCAGGCGGCTCTGGTTTTGGTTTTACTTCCGCAGTTAAGTCAAAACAGACAAAACGGCGGCACTCAAGAACCGGGTGCTTGTGCGGCGAAACAACAACAGGCTCTTGCTATGGCACAGGCTTTTCAATCTACGGCAGCGTGTGGTAATTCTAGTGATGAGGGTTTCGACCCTAACATTATTGCGGTTATTACTGCGGTTAGATGTAGTTAAAACCTTTAAAAAATGAAGTCTAAAAAAATAATTTTAGCAGGGGCCTTTAGTTTTTGTCTTCCCGGTTTAGGACAGCTATTTTTAAACCGGCCCTTAAGTTCTGTTGTTTTCTTTACTCTCTTTATTATCGCAGAACTCAATCC
>JABMMY010000397.1 GCA_013205415.1 Deltaproteobacteria bacterium | reverse complement strand
TGTGAGTAGTCACTGTTTAGTGGCTAATCACAAGGCTTTTCAGCGAATACCCTGTGACTATTCATAAAAATAATCTCATAATTTTATGTCTGAATTGTGTGGTAAAAATTAATTAGTAACGACTTAATTACCATTCAAGCACTCCCCAAAAAATGATGTAAAAAAAACCTAAACCCTCTCATCAGAAACACATAGTTGACCGATACAATCATAGATAGAACCCACTTTTAACCAAAGGCTTACAATATGAGTTACTCTAAAATAGTTTCCTTCATTAAATTACCAATATGGGGGTTCCTAGCGATGACCTGTATTTCATGTGCTCATCAATCTAAAGAGAGTGCACTTATGATCGATTCTGAAGCACCCGCAGACATGCATGTCTGGTCCGAATCAAAACAGGTCGACGAGGTGGTCACGGCCGAAAACAATACAGAAGAGGCTCAATTAGATTCTATTGAGGAGGAGACTTCATTAGAGGTTGCCGTAAATTTAAATAATGTAGAGAACAATGTAGACTCTACGAAACAGGAAACTACCGAAATTCCTGTAGCCGAAACGAGTCCCAATAAGGAGTCTCTTGCTTTAGATGAAAATAAAAACAACTTAGATATCACTATTGAAGTTGAGCAGCCGCTAAAATCAGGTGATCCCGATCTAAAAGCAGCTCTTCCTGTGATCGTAGCCACTCAAACTGCTAAGTGGGAGGAGTCGGCCACCAAGACTGCGGATTCGGAGGAGGAGGTCAAATCTGAAGGTACCATTATTAGAGAGGTCTCCTCAGAAGTTCCCGCAGATGAAATAACCCCACCTTCTATAGCCTCCCCTATAATAGGCGCCCCCTCAAAATTAAAAACTCAAGAGTCGGCTCCTATTCGAAAACCAAATGGGAAAAAGGGATCAAACCTTAAGGACACAAAACAAAGCGACGAAAAGGTATCTCTTAATACCGAAGCCTTTAAAGTTAGCCCAACCGCACCCTCTGTTGAAATTGTAGACTCCGCAAAACTAGTTGTTATCGAGCCTAAAGCGAATGCTTTAGGTGAAGAGGAGGAGACGTCACCTGAGTTAGCAAGTGTGGAGATTGCTACTTTTATTGAGCATCATTGGCTAGCCGTTTTAATTACAGCGTTATGCGGAACCTTAGGAATCTACCTACTAGTCAACCGTAATAAAGAGGATGAGTCTCAGACTATTTAGTTTTCTGTATCGTTAGTATTTTAGTGAACTCGCCCTTCGGTCGGCTGGCTGAGGGGCGATTTTTTTTGTATTAAAGGAGGCATCGTTCTCTCCTGTCGACGAGCACCGGCACGATTGGGTCGATACCCAGTCGATTTAGCTTTATCATCACTCAAGTTGTTTTTAACCTGATGAACATACTCTCCCTGAAACCTGCGATTGGTTTTTTCCATTCTCGCCTCTAGCGCCTGCTTAGGAGCTCTCGAAGAAATTAAAGAATCACAGCCATCGCCAATAAGATCGGTGCGCCCCGCTTGCTCTAAGGCCTTTCTTACTTCAAAATAGTTCTCCGGTTTAAAAAACTGTAAAAGAGCTCGCTGTAGTTTTCTGTCTCTTAAGTGCTTCGCAATAAAAACCTCCTTCTTAGTAAAGGGGTCTAGTCCTGTGTGATACATACAGGTGGCTACGTCAAATGGCGCAGGAATAAAATCTTGCACCTGGTCAGGCTTATATCCATTTCTTTTCAAAAAAAGAGCTAAATCGATCATTGCATTAAGATCGGAACCCGGGTGACTTGAAATAAAGTAAGGCACCAAATACTGTTTCGGCTTTCCCACCTCTTTAGTAACCTGCTTAAATTTTTCTCCAAAACTTTCAAAGTTATCAATGCCGGGTTTTTTCATGAGACTCAAAACTTTTTTATCTGTGTGTTCTGGGGCTACTTTTAGGTGACCGCCGACATGATGAGCCGCTAGCTCTCTCATATAATCATCAGATAATTGAGCTAAATCCATCCGCACACCACTGGCCACAAATACCTTTCTAATTCCAGGAACCTTTCTTGATTTCTGCATCAGCGTCACTAGGGGGCCATGGTCGGTTCCTAAAAGTTTACAGATGGTGGGATCAATACAAGATTGTCGTCGGCACTTCGCTTCGATGTCGGGACGACTACAACGCATTTGATACATGTTGGCTGTCGGCCCACCGATATCACTAATCACCCCCGAGAAGTCTTTGCTTTTTCCTAGCGAGGTGAGCTCCTTTAAAATTGATTCTTCAGAACGGGACTGAATAATTTTTCCTTGATGCGCCGTAATCGAACAAAAGGTGCACCCGCCAAAACATCCACGCATGATAGTGACAGAATCTTTTATCATCTGAAAAGAGGGAATCGATTCCGAGTAAGAGGGATGTGCTTTTCTTGTATAAGGAAATCCATAAATGCGATCCATTTGCTTTTCAGATAAAGGGAGATCGGGGGGATTAACGACGACAGCCTGTTTATCGTGATACTGGACTAAAGCTGCTGCATTAAAAGGATTGGTGTGTGTGTGAATAATTTTAGTTGCCTCTGCAAAAGAAAATCGATCGCTGGTTACTTTTTCAAAGGAGGGTATCGTAATCGAAGGCCTCGACTCAAAGTCTAGCGGAGGTGTTTCAGAAGCCCCTAATGCGTAAGCAACCCCTCGCATGTTTCGCAAATCTTTAACGGTCTCGCCATTAGAAAGACGTCTTGCAATTTCTAAGATGGGTCTTTCGCCCATGCCATAAACAACTAGGTCCGCCTTACTGTCTAGTAAAATAGATCGTTTGACGGTGTCACTCCAAAAATCATAGTGAGCCAATCTTCTCAATGAAGCTTCGACCCCGCCCGCAATTACAGGCACCCCAGGAAAGGCCTCTCGAGATCTTTGGCAATAGGCTAGCGTAGCTCGGTCGGGACGTAGTCCAATTTTTCCGCCGGGCGAATAGGCATCATCATTTCGAACCTTTTTGTTCGCCGTATAATGATTGATCATGGAATCCATATTTCCTGCACTGATCCCAAAAAATAACCGTGGTCTTCCAAATCGTTTCCACTCTTCACAGGTATTCCACTTAGGTTGACTCAAAAGAGCGACTCGATAACCAGCCGCTTCCAACACTCGCCCTAAAATCGCCATCGCAAAACTAGGGTGGTCCACATAGGCATCGCCGGTGACAATCACCACATCGACATAGTCCCACCTTCTTTGGACCATCTCCTCTGGAGTCATTATAAGAAATGACCCCGCGGGGGGTCTTTCTTCTTGGTGGCAAGTATTTGAAATCTCATCTAAAATTGTAATAGCTCCTGAATAAATATCCCTTTGGTTACCATTTTCAGGAAGGTAAATCTAGTGGCGTCTTTTGTCCCTAAAATTGGAGAGTTATGAATCAACCTCATCTTGCTATTATCGACCCTGCGGTAAGGACTCCAGAGATCGATTGTTTCAATCAAATCGCCATGAGATCTGCCATTAAAACCTCCTACCACCTTCCCGCACTTTTTGGGATGGAGACTCTATTCGCATTAGAAAAATCGATTACCGCTTTTATTATTTTGGGAAGCTCCTCTAGCGTTCACGAGCGAGCTCCCTGGCAAATTAAATTAGAGGCCTGGTTAAAGCCACAATTAGAACTTAAGAAACCTACGTTTGGATTTTGTTATGGTCACCAAATGTTAGCCTACCTATACGGCGGAAAAATAGATTTTCTTTTTACCGACAAACATAAACTACAGGGATTTAGAGAAACTCATCTTCAAAAAAATCCACTATGGAAAAATCAGAAACTTTTCGGAGAGCTTTATGTGTCTCATCGTGAAGCCGTTACCGAGTGTCCAAAATCTATGCAGGTAATGGGATCAAGTTCTGAGGTTGCTATTGATGGACTTTGTCATAACTCACTCCCTATCTGGTCGGTACAGGCTCACCCAGAATCGACTCCACTTTTTCTGCAAAATATGGGCGACCCACATAATGTCGGCCCTCAAGCCTTTGATTTTGGAAAACAAATTATCGACCACTTCTTAACGCTTGTTCGGAGCCGCTAAGAAGGAGTATCCTTATAGAAAATAGACCGTTATGTATACAAAAGCGCTATATGATCATGAGGCCCTGGCTCTACAAATCATTCGGCAGAAAAACCACGCCTGGGACCTAGAAAAAGGAATCTCTTGGAGCACCGGTGTCGATGCCAAGAGATATCTACTTCCTATTGACTCAGAGGCCATCGCCTTCCCGGGTGCCAGTGCCGAACAAAGGCTAGCCATCTCGCAGCTATTGGGTCTGATCGTTAATTCCACTATCGCTGAACTAGAGGATATTATCCACAAACTGAAACACTCCTGTTGGTCCGAAATTTTAAGAAGCTATCCCGTAGGTCCAGAGGTATGGGAATTGGGTGAGCTTTTTTTTGAGGAGGAGATAAAACACTCTCATGCTTTTCAACGTTACAACTTAGCTTTTTGCGAAGGAACTGGGATAGATAAAAAGGATCTCGATCTTATTCTCCCTAAGGCCTACGGTTCTTTATTTTTAAAGGCTATTACGCAGAATGCAAAATTTGGCGGCCATTCTTTTTGGTGGATTGTAGCGGCCGTTGAAGAGGTCTCTATCTCTCTTTATAAAAATTTAAGTCCATTCAAAACTCAAATGGATCCTCTTTATCACGAAGTCCATTTGCGCCACATGGAGGAGGAATCGAGGCATCACAACTATGCTTTTTTAATGCTACAAATTTTAAAGGAAAGAAATCATTCCTTAAGCGACCTTTTTTATTCGAAAACCGACCTGATTTTTGGCCAAATGTTTTGTTCCAGCTGGGTGCTCGCCGAGTTAAACAAGGTCTTTGATTCAAAAAAATTAAAACACAAACATCCTTTTTTTGAAACTATCGCGAGCTGCGAAAATCTATTTAAAAAATTAGGCCCAAAAGAATTAGCGAGCCGTCTTTTTGTATCGGCCCCTTACATTAGTTTGATGATCAATGGAAAAAACCATAAAAAAACTATTAAAATGGCTGAACAACAAAATATTTTTTCGTTTCCATTTCCAAACCCCATTCAAGTGCCTACCCAGGTAGAGGTGTTTCCCGCATTTACCCAATCTGTTCAGAAGAAAACAGGAAAGGGATAACGGTGCTTTATGGTAATTGAACATCGTCAAGCCTTCTTAAGAAATCTAAACACCTCTTGGCTAGAGGGCGGAAAGAAAAAGAATCCTATTGTTTTATTTCTTCATGGCTATCCCGATGGCCCCGAAATTTGGTCGGAACAGATCCGTCATTTCTCAACACAATTTCATGTCATTTGTCCTTACGCCAGGGGCACCTTTGCTTCAGAGCCGGGCAGACTTTTAAGTCGATTTTCCCCCGATTCTTTATGTTTAGATCTTTTAGAGATTTTAAAAATCGCCGACCCCAAGGGAAAACAAAAAATTCATGTAGTCGGCCACGACCTAGGCGGGGCGGTAGCGTGGAGACTTGCCACCTATCTGGGGCCCAGATTATCTAGGCTGGTTATTATTAATAGTTTATCGATCGAGCAAATGGCGACGCGATTTCTACAAAGACCCAGACAATGGTTTCACTCCTGGTATCTCTATCCCTTTTTAATTCCCAAAATTCCAGGGAAAATAATCTCCAGGTTTTCTAAAAAGCTCATACCTTGGGCCTACCAATTTGGCGGCCTGGCCCCAGAAAACTTTCCTAAACTAAATTTTAATAGGCCCTTCCCTAGCGCCACTCTGAGACTATACCAAGCCTTTGCGCAGGAGGCTGTTCGCTCTTTAAGAAAACCACCCAAAAAAATATTAGCTCCCACGCTAGTTTTATGGGGAAAACAGGACCCCTTCCTACTGCCTCCGACCCTAGATGAATTAGAATCTTATGCCCAATCTTTAACCGTCAGAATTCTAGAGGGTAGCCACTGGCTTTTTCGCGAACAACCCGCAGCAACTAACCACCTCATTGAAACCTTTTTTACACAAGGAGAAGCCGATGCCACCTCTTCTAAAAAAAGTATCTGAGATTTCCGCTATTCCCTTAATCGAATATTTGTCACCCAGGGCAAATGTGCCTCCTACCCTTTTGGCTATAGAGGGCTATTTAAAATCCCAACGCTTAAGTCAAAGTGCCGCTTATGAGGTGAGCGGACTTATTCAGGAGGGCTGGACAGAAATTCAGGCGGCTAAACTTTTAAAAACCTTTCTTTTGGATTCTGGAGTCAGGTCTTTTTTTCATCATCCTTTTGCGTGGTTTGGAGAACGCACACGGTTTGAAGGGATTAAAACCTACGCACAATATGGCCCCACCAAAAGATGTTTACAACCAGGAGAGGTTTTTATCCTCGATGCGGCCCCGATTTTAAATGGTTATATTTCCGATATTGGTTTCACCTGTTCCTTGGGAGAAAACGATCGATTAACAGTGGCAAAACAATTTCTTAGTTCCCTAAGAGATGAAATCCCTAAATTATTTGAAAGTAAGAGCAACGGCGCAGAGATTTGGAATACTATTAATCAAAAAATTTTAGATGCCGGCTATTCCAATATTCATAAAAAATATCCATTCTCAGTTTTGGGCCATCGAGTTCATGAAACCAATGAGTCACTGGGTTTTCTTAAGGTTTTAAATTTTGGGTGGCAGTCCTTTTGGACGCTAACCTCTCGTGGCCTTTTTGGACAGTTATTAAATGCTAACCACACAGGGGATCTCACAGGGCTATGGGCTATCGAGCCTCATATTGGAACGACCGATTTCGGAGTTAAATTTGAGGAGATCCTGGTGGTGGAGCACAATAGAGTGAGGTGGTTAGAAACACACCCTCAGTATGGAAATAGATTTTTATGAAAAAAATCTCTGGAAAGGTTGTGGTGATAACGGGCGCTGCTAACGGAATTGGGAAGGCGTTGACTCAAGAATTTTTAGATAAAGGGGCTGTGGTGTGGGCACTCGATCTAGATGGTCCAGCTCTAGTCGAAATTGAAAAAAGGGCCCGCAAAGTTGCAGAGCCTCTTCAGACTCTGACTGTAGATGTCTCCGATATCGATCAGATGACCGCGACACTTAAAAAAATTGTTCAAAAAACACCTACCCTTCACTGCTGGATTAATAATGCAGGCATTTCAGGCCTAGGTGGTTTTATGGACCATTCTCTAGCTGTCTTTGAAAAAACTATTCGAATTAATTTAAATGGAGTTGTCATCGGAACGAGATTGGCCGCAGAGCACATGGAAAAACAGGGACAGGGAACGATTGTGAATGTGGCCTCTGTAGCCGGGCATATCAGCGCACCCTATCTTGCGGCCTATTCGGCCAGTAAGCATGGAGTCGTCGGTTTCACCCGCGCGCTCAGACAGGAACTGAAACTCAAAGATAGCCCTATTAAACTTGTGATGGTGTCCCCCGGTTTTGTGGATACCAAAATGATTGAAAGAGGAACTCAATTGGGATTTCCCAATTGGTTGTCCGTACTACTGTCTACGCCAGAAAAGGTAGCAAAGGAGATGATGAGGGGCATTGAAAAGGAAAGGGAGGAGATTTTCCCCACCTGGAATGGCAAGGCTCTACTTCAAATGAATCGTATTTTTCCAAAACTAACCGCAAGTAGCTCTAGACTACTTCTAGCTAAGTCTCTTAAAGATTTTTTACTTCTTAGAAAAACACCACCCTAAACAGAATTGCTTAACCAAGAGATGAAAAATCATCGGCTCTTCAATCCCTTTCCCTCCCCCCAAATAAAGAGTGAGACGCAGTGGCTTAGACTTAGACTTAGACTTAGACTTAGACTT
>JABMMY010000396.1 GCA_013205415.1 Deltaproteobacteria bacterium | reverse complement strand
CTATAGTCTATTTTACTCATGTTTCAAAAAGGCCAGCTCATTCAGATAAACGAAGTTTTTCCGGTGTTCCAATTAATTTATTATTATCCTTCTCATGCAGTCCAATGTTGGGTTCATCCAATCAAACCCCTATAGAGCAATATCTCAGGTGGATTCGCCATGCTCAAGCCCATTTACGAAATCGTGTTTAACTAAAATATTTCCTTCGAAGGCAATCCTTGACTGCCAAGATCGCTATACTAGAGCGTCCCCCTAAGGTTTAAACCGTCTAGTTATTGATCCGAGGCCGCGCTTCACCGGACGACCTACGATCAAATCTGATTGCGTTTGAGACAGGTTGCTATTGCTCGGGCGCTGTGGTTTTATCCTCTTCATCGGAAGGGTCATGAAGCTACTATTTTTCTTATGTTTTATTTCAACTTTAACTTTGGCCATAGACCTAAATTTGGACTCTCATAGTAAAAGTCCGATCTTTCCGACGAGAGAGGACTGTTTAGGAATCATTTACCACAATGTCGGTTTTTGCACAGTTTCCGATTGTAGAGCTATCGTGTACCACAGTGTCGGCTTGTGCCGTTCTCAAGATTGTCGGGCCTTTTTTTATCACAATCCCGCTATGTGCGAGACCAATGACTGCCGAGCCCTCGTCTGGAACAATGCCGGCTATTGCGAAAGCGATAATTGCCGCGGAGTCATTTATAGAAACGTCGGATACTGCTACTAAAAGGTAGACTGAATAAAAAAAACTTATCTGAAATCGCTGAAAAAGCTGATGGATAGTATAAGTCTCTCGACGAAGCAGTGGCTGACAGGGATTTCTGGGACTGAAGTCATCGATTTGATTTGAAGTACACGAAGCATCGTTTTTCATCGATGGAACTTAAAGAGCGGATCATGATCACAACTCAAACGTAAAGAAATGGGATTATTTTTTATCCTGTAAATTTATCTATCCATACGATTATTAGTGCCTAAGTACCGCTGATTTACGCATTTTCATTGCAAAAATCGGAGGTACTTTGTAAAATAATTATTATGCCACATTCCAGAAAGCGTCATCTCATCTCGATTCTCTTGAAAGAGAAGGCACTTTGGCCAGTGATTGGTGTGGTTGGCGCTAGGCAAATAGGAAAAAGCACTCTTTTGCGAGATCAGTTTTCCAGTTTAATCAAAGCGAAATATTTTACCTTGGATAAAGCAGAGGTAAGAACTCGAATTTTAAAATCGATAGCCTATTTTCTTTCTCTAGAAACCGAGCAGCAGCGGATTCCTATTATTATTGATGAGGCCCAAAAAATCCCAGATTTATTCGACGAAATTAAGGCCCTTGTCGATGAGAGAAGACGGCCCGGAAGGTTTTATCTTACTGGTTCCACTGAGTTTTCAAAAAAAACTGGTATTCGAGAATCTCTTACGGGAAGAATTCGAGTTAATCATTTATTTCCTTTAACTCTAAGTGAAGTTAACGAAAGAAAGTTGACGATTCCATGGGTGACATTTAAACCATCACATTTCTCTTCTCCTCACGAAGTAGATAGGTATCTAGCAAGGGGCGGGATGCCAGGGATCTGTTTTTTAAGAGATGAAAAGGAAAGGCATTCGGCCTACGAAAGTTGGGTGGAAACAACCTGTTTTCGTGATCTACAACAGTTTGGGGATTTGAAACTTGATGGAGAGTTGGCAAAGGACATTCTATTTGCTCTAGTAAAAGTCGGGACTCCCACCCTGTCTAACGTTTCAAAGGAACTTAGACTAGATCCGAGAAAACTAGCGAAATACTTCGATGCGCTACAAACTCTTTTCGTTCTACACAAAATCGATCCTCATCCCTTAGGAATAGGGAAACCTCACTATATTTTATTTGATTGTGGATTAGCCGAGTCTCTGGGGGCATCTTTAGCTTATCGGTTAAGAATTTGGAGCCTAAATGAATGTTTGGCTCAATACGAATATTCAGGAACGACTAGACCCCGCATCTACTATTACGAGAGCGCAAAGCATTCGTTTATTGATCTGATTATTAACAACAGGAAGACTGAAAGGGCTGTGTTGATTAGAGATGATGCGAAGGTGGATGCCTATACTCTTCGGACAGTGGAATCGTTTTTAAAAAAGTCTCCAAAGGCAGAGACTTTTCTACTTTCTCCGGTGATGGAGGGGGCGAAAATTGCCGATCGGGTGACTCTTTTACCTTGGGTTGGAATGGGGTAGGTTTACTTTTCAAAGACGGATAAGCCATTGTGAATCACGGATTCCGGCGTCAGAAATACCACGGTGGTACGCAAAAGGCAGAGTTGTCCACTTAGACCTTTGAGAGTCTTAAAATTCGAAGTGCTGGCCTTGATCGAAAACGTCAAACTCGGCCTGAGGTGGAGGCCTTGCGGGTTTGATGATGGGTGGCTCAACAAATGAAAGGAGGTAAGCCATGAAGAGTAAGCCAAGTAAGATTGGCCACGGTAAGAAAAATTTCGACGCTGTCGAGATGAAGAATCAAATCCAGGCTAAACTTTACGAACAGACGAAGAACCTTGATAGTCAAGAGTTGATTGCCTTCTATCGGGCCAAGGCTAAGACTGGTCCATTTAAGAAGACTGGATAGGGTATATCCGTTAAGGATGACTGGATCTCTCGTGGTTGCCAAACCCATTGGTAAGTGGTTGGGGCGCCAGGATTCGAACCTGGGAATGCTGGAATCAAAATCCAGTGACTTACCACTTGTCGACGCCCCAATGATCCAGTTTCAAGTGAAATATTGAGCCATATTCTTCGTCACTTGTCGAGTAGCCAGGTTTTATTTTCCAAAAATATTTTTTAAGGCATCTCCCAAAGGCTTTCCAGCCCGATGGATGATCTCTGTCTGAAGCCTTTTACCTAATTCTTGAGTTAGCCTTTTGCTCACCCCTAGTGCTACATTTTTTAGAGCTACTTTAATGAGCGGCCCCGACATAGCCTCATAATTAAATTGAGGCGCCTGACAGGTGCCATCGATCTCAATCGGAAAGCTCACGGGAGAGTTATCCTCAGCAAGAAGATGCTCAATCTTGACCCCTCCCTGTTCGAGGGAAATGTCTCTGGCTTTAGTGAGATTGTAGGTATCGATCACCTGCCATCTCGCCTTTAAACCGCAATCCTTAAGGGTCAATTCGGTGAGCCCTTTAAGATCCAGCCCTTTTTGACTCACTGCCTTAGCGATAAAATTGGGAGCCTCTAAAAGACCTTTGTTAATTGTAAAATCACTAGAAATGAAATCGTACCGAGACTCAATCTTGACCTGCGATGGCATCTGCTTGCCTTTTAACAGAGGCACCTGCTCCACGACCTTCAAAAAAGATGAGCCAATCCCCTGGCCTACCCACCGCCCCACATCTAAAGAAATAAATCTAGCCTCCGTCACCTTAAAACTACCCCTGCCAGAAAATTTAGTTTTCGCCATTTCAGGATTCAGACCCTCCCCTTTTCCAGAGAACTGAAATTGGGCCTTTCCAATGACACTATTTTTTAATAGCTCCGATTGGGAGTCGATCGCTTGGGCCAACTGCAAGCCCTTAAATTCGGCACTCAACCGATAGGTTGGAATGGGTGTGATTAAATTAAGTTCCCCTGTCGCAGTCCCTTGGCCGCCGAGAAGATCTATTTTAAGTTGCTTTAAGGAGATCACGCCACCTTTTAAAATCGCAAAGGATTCTAAAAAAGGGATCAGAATTCCCTTGGTTTTAATGTTTTTAAAATTCCCCTTAATATTAAAAACAGAATTTTTAAAAAATGAATTCTGTCGAAGCTCCACCAGCATTTCATCTAAAGATTCCGTTTTTTGAGAAGAGGTAACCTTCTCAGGCCCTCTAGCTGATTCTTTTTTATTTAAAGGATCGGTCTCCCCCGATTCGCCCCTCTCTTTATCCGCAAACATTTTATCTAAATCCATTACCGCAGAACTAAACTGAATATCCCCCTCGGGCCTATCGAAAGAGACCATCTTTGTCCTCATAGACAATTGAAACCCTGGAACCTGCAAACTAAAATCCCCCTTGATATCCTTTGCAGTTTTTACTAAATCACAAAGAAAACTGGCCGCCTCCCCTTTTTTCTTTTTAAATCCGTTAGCAAGAACTATCTCAAGCTTTGTTAAATCGGAACTAGCTTGCACTCTTAATCCTGCGCTATCACTAGCCTCGGGTCTAAAATCGATCTCTGTCTTTAATTCGAAAGGCCCTTTTACTAGTGATGTTTTTCCAAAACGGGTCTCTAGATCTGCAGCAATCATAATCTGGCTAGGTCGCAAGAGTGAAAAATGGGTCGCCTCTATATTCACATTTTTAAATGCTAAGTTAACCTCAGCCGCAGGATCCCTATAAAGAATCTGGGCATGAGTTAATCTTAGATCAACCTGAAGCCTATTAATAAATTCAGATAAATAGGAGGGGGCGATATTCTGTAAAGCATTCGAGCCTTTTTTTTGTCTTGGTTCGCTCTCCTGGTTTATTTTTTCTTGCCGATAGGCAAGCGGGTCTGGCTGGATCTTTAAAAGATTCAATACATTTATTTTTCCCTGTTTACTTTTTGTAATGTTAATTTCAGGTTTATCTAACGCAAACACAACGCAAGGGCTTTTAGAAAAAATAGAAGGAAGAGAGATTTCTCCCTCAAAATATTTTGCTGCTAAAACTTTCTCCCCCGCCAAATCTGTAAGTGCAAGTCCATCTACCTTAAATCGTAATTTTCCCCAAACCGAAAAGGTAAGTTTCCCTAACGTAAGTTTTCCATTAAGAAATTTCTCAGAGATTGAAACCACCTCAGGACGATAATGCTCGATATCAAACCACAGAGGAATGGAGGCCAAGAATAAAATAATAATTCCCACACCTGAGCAGACGCCTAAAATTATTTTTTTTTGCAATACACTAGACTGAATGGGTGAGGTCATCGCTGCTCCTTTGTATTTCAATGAATCTTAATTTAAACAAAGGAGAGAAGTCACAATTATTTAGAGATAAAACATTAATAAATACTCAAACGCAAAATATTATCTAAGCATCTGTTCGGCTAAAATATTTGCTAGAGCGGGATCGATATTATTAAATACAGAATCCATTCCTAAAAAAGCAAAAGACTTCCGATAACATCCGCCCATCAATTTCATAGCATTTTGATAGTTTCCGGGAATGGGACTTTTAGGAGTTACCAATTCAACAGCTACGTTACAGGGAGTATTGGTGGTGCCATATTTAGTAGTGGAGGCTGTATTACCAGTAAGAGCTCCCACTCCGCTTAAAGGCTGGCTCTGATATCCAGAATCGGCTCCACTAGTAGAATTAAAACTACTCGACCTCAGAGTAAAGGTTCCATCAGGAGAGGCACCCACCTGGCCATTAGGAATCCCACCACTCGTTGCGTAAACCTGTTTGTTTCCAGGTCCATTGATGGCAAAGGTATTTAAACCACAGGCCCCTTTACCGCTCCAATCACCTATTAAAGGTTGTCCTGGAACGGGCGCAAACTGAACCATTTTACTAGCACATGCCGAAAGAATTTTAGGAACTAAAGCCCACTTAAGAGACATCACCGCTGCCCTTTCTGCCGCATTCTTAGCCATGCGCTCTCTGGCCAAAACATTATTCATCTCATCCTGAAGGGTTCTAGAAATCGCAGTATCGATACCTGCTGGGGGCTGAAGAACAGCTGCCGCAGCTACTACCTTTTCCACGGCCACTTTGTCCGATGGAAGTATGATTCCCGCGGGTCGTCCACTTCCCCCTCCACCGACAGGGCCTTGATTATTGGGAGGAAAACTCAATCGGCTAGTTCCTAGGCCCGATGGCTTCATCTGACAGCCACTGATAAGAATCATTAAAATAAAAAGGCAATAGCTTAAAATGGTTTGCGCCTGTTTTGTAATATTCATCTAGCGGCTCCTTGAATGGTAGCTTTAGTATAACCGATTATAGATGCAATTGGGATTCCGTATTTCAGGCAGTTGTTTAAGCATAAACCAACCGACTAATGTTGTTGAAATTGTCTACAGGTTAACCTTTTGTATAAAAGTTAGACAAAAAAAAACCACTCCGAATAAAAAAGGAAGGAGGCTATTTTTTGAGTTCTCTCCAGACCCCCCAAACGGAAAAAACATTATTTCTATTGCCCCACCGACCCCCTTAGAGCCAGGGGCGAAATTAATTGCCTATTTTTCGGATATCTTTAGGTAAAAAGAATAAACTTTCAAAATAGTAGTA
Source organism: Deltaproteobacteria bacterium (assembly GCA_013205415.1). Lineage (GTDB taxonomy): Bacteria > Bdellovibrionota > FAC87 > UBA2466 > UBA2466 > UBA2466. Next base: position 5,261 of record JABMMY010000396.1, on the reverse strand, counting down.
CAATAAAATTAACTTCAACCTCAGGACCTTCACTATGCATGAAAAAGAGATTATCGTAAAAAATTGGCTGCCTCGATATACTGGAACGGCCATAGAAGAATTTGGAAAGTACATTCTTCTAACCAATTTTCACACCTACGTTCATAAGTTTGCAGATAGATTTGGCGTTCCTGTGAGAGGGATGGATCGCCCCATGCAAACGGCCACCAATAAACAGGGACTCACTATTATTAATTTTGGAATTGGCTCTGCCAATGCAGCTACCATTATGGATCTGCTCACCGCCATCAAACCGGAGGGTGTTCTTTTCCTTGGAAAATGTGGTGGCATAAAAAAATCAACGGAGATTGGTCACTTTATTTTACCTATGGCCGCTATTAGAGGAGAGGGAACCTCTAATGACTACGTTCCACCCGAAGTTCCTGCGATGCCCTCTTTTAAACTTCATAAATTTGTGTCTGAAAAAATTGTGCAGGCCGGCTTGGAATATCGAACCGGAGTTGTCTATACCACCAACCGAAGAGTTTGGGAGCATGACGAGACCTTTCGTGCGCGGCTCACTCAGCTTAGAGTGATTGGCATCGATATGGAAACGGCCACCCTATTTTCCGTAGGGCTTGTCAATGAGATTGCTCGCGGGGCTTTATTACTTGTTTCTGATGTGCCCATGACTCCAGAGGGGGTCAAAACCGAAGAGAGCGATAAAAATGTAACGGCCAAATACGTCGACCTACATTTAGAAATAGGCATTGAAGCCATGACCGAACTTGGCACTAAAGGCGAAAAGATAAAACACTTTCACTACTAGTAAGGGGAGATCTCCGATGGCTAAACTAAAAAATAGTTTGCAACTAAGAATTATTAGCGGGCTTTGTATTGTTTTTTACTTTAGTTATGCAAGTTTTCTTCTCACTCACTACTCGTTCAGAGAGGGCCTATTTTTTTCCTTTTCACTTCTTTCGCTTTTGGGATTCGGACTTTCGGGATGGTTTCAATTGCCTTCCCTAGCTATTGCTACCTTAGGCGCGGCACTACCCCATTTTATAGTTTGGGGGATCGATGCCATTTGGTTCTGTTTTTTTAAATCCTCTTTACTCGGACATGCAGAATCTCGTTTTCACCCTGGGCTATCCCAGGGTGAATTTTACCTATCCTACTATCCTCTTCTTATTTTGCCTGTGCTATTCGCCCTGCGAAAACTGTTAGCCTCAGCCTCAAAGGTTCCCTATCTTTTATCCTTCATTTTGCCATTTTCTACTTTGATGCTCTCTCGCTTTATTTTTAATGGAATGGCAGATCCTAACTGTTCTCAATTGGCCTGTATCTACGGCCTCAATCTCATTCCTGTCACCTATTACCCATGGGTATTTTCGATCGGCTATAGTTTTCTTTCTGTTTTACTATCGATGGCGGTCTTTTATTATTTTAAACGGCTAAAAAAAAACTCTCCCGTAGGTCGATATCCTAAACTTTCTCTAGGGGTTTATTTGGCTTTTGTGATCTCCTTATTTTTGAGCGATCTTCAAAGATTTCAGGCGACTCCCCGATTTATTTGCCAAGGCCTTAAACCGGAACAGGGTGTGGCATTAAATTGCGATTACACTCTTGATTACACCCCAGGTTTTTTCTCACTCTACTTTACGTTAGCTAATAAAAGCCTGAGTACAAAAAACTGTAATTTATATTTAACTTATCAAGACAAAAAAGAAAGCATGTACCAATCCATTCTTATCAGACGAAATAAGAATCTTACCATGAGTGTAGTCCTTCCCTATCCTAGTGATCCGAAAGGGTCGACAGTGGCATTATCTACAGAATGTACAGAAATAAAATTCTAATCGGGTAGTAACACCAGATGATTCCCTCGATAATAAAAGAAAACATCGCCAGCTTTTCTAAACCAAGACAACATGTATTGGCTTAACCGTAATGTATTTAGCGTATTTTTTTCTACCGGCGGAATCTTCCATCCCTTATCGTAACGGCACAATCCTCCCAGCCATCCTCCAGTATTAATTCCAATACTCCTGCTAAAGGTTTCCATATCAAAGGTGCTATCTTGAGTTGCGAAAACGAAGGCCTCACTATCTTGAGGTGTGACGTAAGGAAAGGCGTGATAATTTATCGATTCGACCGTCTTTAAAATGGAGGCCGTGACCTCAGAAATAGTTTTTCTAGTAGGATCTTCAAAGGAATAGGAAGGGCCCGCCTGGATAGACACCCACCCATTGGGTTTTAATAAGGTAAAGGCCGAACGATAAAATTCGGCTGCAAATAATCTAGCTAACGTTAGGTTTTTCGGAGCAGGAAAATCTATTAGAATGAGATCAAATTGTCCCTTCAAACTCTCCTGGTTCTCCTGCACCCACCTAAAGGCATCATCTATAATGACCTCCACCTTAGGATTTCTAAGTGAGTCTTTATTGTATTCTCTAACTATTGCATTTTCTCTAGCCAATTTAATCATAGAGGGATCTAATTCTACTAAAGTAATACCTTCAACTTCAGAATGATTAAGAAGCTTTCTGGCGGCCAGCCCATCTCCTCCTCCCAATATCAAAACCTTTTTAATTGGCTGTTTCTGATACCAACCGGCCATCACAGGAACATCTACGAGGCAAAAATGGTAGCTCTTTTCGTCAACGGTACTAAATTGAACGAACCCATCTAAAAAAAGAACATGTTTTAATCCAGATTCAAACCGTCTCTCTCCAGAGGTCTCTTCAGTTAATACTATTTTTTGATAATGACTTTGCTCATTATGGAGAATTTTAGCCACGCCACTACGATCCATCCGAGGGGCTACATGCCCTCCAGATCCGAAATAAAAACTAGTGGGTAGTATCAGAGTCGCGACTATTAAACTCATACTTTTGAGGGGGATCTTTTTTTCCTGAAAAATAACCTGAAACATAAAAATAACGGTCACAATAAGAGTAGAACTAATTGAAATTAACAACGCTGTCTTCGAATATCCAAGTGGAATAAGAAAAACAAAGGTAAAAAGAAAGGCAAATAAGGTAGCGGCGCTATAATCGATAAAAAATAGGGTTCCCAAGGACATCCTGGGGTATTTCACTCCAATGCGTAAAGTGAGAGGCACTATCAGTCCATTAAGCACCCCAGCTATAGTCACCACCCCTATAGGGAACAGAACCGCATTTCCAAAATGGCCGATGCCCCATTTTAAAAAGGGTATTGAAAATCCGGTGACCGCTAATAGCCCGATAATTAAATGGCCCAACTGTTTAAATGTGGGGTGTTTAAACCGATTAGAAAGGAGACTTCCTATCCCTAGCGCTAATAAATAAAAGGCTAAATTAATCGAGTAATAAAAAATATCGTTACTAAATGCGGTAGCCCAGTAACCCGACACTAACATTTGGGTCATAAACCCTGCGCCAGAGCCGATTAGAGATAAAAGATAAAGTGAAATTTCCACAAACGGAATTATCTCAGATTAAATTAAGAGCGAGAAGCTCAGAATATTTATGAGGCCGATTCTTTTTTAAGCGACCATAAACCGCCTTCAGATCCTCTATTACATCCACATCTGCACAGGATACCAAAGGCTTCACGACACCTAGTTCTGAAATTTTATTCTTAAGCTCCAGTGCTGTGCTGCTTTCACTATAGGAAACCGATCGCCATAACTCTGCAGGAATAGGTTTCCTTCCACCAAAAAGATAGAACCCTCCATCTGGAGTCTCGCCCATAACAAAGGGTGTTTTTTCTTTTTCACCCACCTCCTGAACGGCATCCTGAACGGCCTCTATAGTAAGCTCCGGTGAATCGGCTCCGAGAACAACCACAGACCCAAATCGCTGAAGCAATTCAGAGTAAACACAATGAAGTCTATCCCCAAGAGAACCCTCTCCCTGGCACACCCTATCAAAATTTTGCCACAACGAAGAGGCCATTCCCTCCCTCTCCGCTACCGCCCAAAAGGGATGTGCGTTACAGGAGCTGGCCAACTGTTTTACGGTTTGAAAGGTCCACTCACAGGACAGCAAATAAAAGGATTCGGCCTTCTCTTTACCGATCACCTCTGCTAATCGGGTTTTTATCGACGATTGGCCAGGCGTTTTCACAAAAATTGCGACGGCAGTCATCCGATCATTCCTTTTTCTCTTTTTGAATTCTTTGCCACTCAACTTTTCCCTGCTGAAAGGTTAGCCTTAAATGCCTTTGGGTCGTATGGAACCATCCCCTATCAGAATATTTTCTTCCACTAGTCAAAAGTAAGGCCCGTATGGGTTTCACTGGAACTCCCAATTGGTGTGCTCTCCAGATCAAAAGATGATCCTCTCCATAAAGGGCCGTTTCAGAAAAGCCCCCCAGATGATGAAATAGTTGGCGAGTCATGATAAATCCCTGGTCACCAAACGGGAGTTTTAAAAACCGAGAACGAATCCACACCCCTATTCTATTGAGAGTCATTAATAATGGCCCTTCAAAAAATGAGAGATCAAAAAAGTAGATTCCTTCGATAGATGTTTGTAATAATTTATCTATGGCCACTAAAGTACTCGCTGAAAATTTCGAATCGGCATGAAGAAACCAAAGCACCTCTCCCGTCGCTTTTGTAGCTCCTGTATTCATCTGTTTTGCTCTACCCAGAGGTGCTATCATTCTTTTCACTAGAGAATCTTCGTTCCACTCTTTCGGTAATGAGATAGGTTCACTGCTCGTGAATATTATTTCGGCCTTAGACAAAAGAGGCTCTAATTCTCTAAGAAGTGCCCTCCAACTGTCATCTTCAGGACCGATAGGAATAATGATAGAAAGTTTTATGGCCAATTTCATTTTAAAATTTCAAAACTTTTAGCATCTCTACTTTAGCTGGAGGAATGGGAGAGGTCACAATAGCTCCCTTTAAACTTCGTCGACAGTCGGAAAGATCCTCATCAATTAGGTCTACAAACACTTTTTTAAGTAGCTTTTGCACAGTTCCAATAGCACCCATGTAAAGGGCCATTACCTTTTCAACACTCACATGTTGATTGGGATCCTCTAGCCAACAATCATAATCGGTCACCACGGCCAGGGTGCAATAGGAGATCTGCGCCTCTCTACAAAGAAAGACTTCAGGTACATTTGTCATTCCCACTAAATGACACCCATTATTTTTCAGAAAAAAACTTTCTGCTCGAGTTCCCAATCTAGGCCCCTCTACACAGCCATAGGTTTTTCCTGTGTGCAGCATAACGCCTAAATCTTCTGCCGCTTTTTTAAGGCTTTGAATAAGTAAAGGGCATGTG
>JABMMY010000395.1 GCA_013205415.1 Deltaproteobacteria bacterium | reverse complement strand
CGCAAGACCAAAAAAGAAAAAAACTGAAAAGCTTAATAGCCATTCTGAAACGACTGTTTCAGATGCGACTCCTCCTGCAATAATGCGTAATGTATAAAAGATGGCAAGAAACACCACATCTAAAGCCAGCCATTCTTTAATCCAAAAGGAATAGGCCACATTCATTAATAAATAACACCCAAGGACGGCAAATAATTTCCAGGGGGCTCCGTAACAGGAAATCATGGAGAGGGCCAGGCAGGTGGGAATTAATAATAACCCCGTTTTTACCGAAAGCCGGCCCGAGGCCAAAGGGCGATTTTTTTTTGACCTCTGTTTGCGATCATTTTCTAAATCACAAATATCATTAAAAACATAAACCCCAGAGGCAAGAAATGAAAAGGCAAAAAAGGCACGCAAAGAATGAACCCAAGTCGAGATCTCAAAAAAGTGATGTGCAGCAAATACCGGTAGAAACACCAATAAATTTTTTACCCACTGGTAAATCCGGAGTTGCTTTACTACTAAAGAAAATTGATTTTTATTATCGTAAATAAGTTCCGACGGTTTACCTAGAAGCTCTATTTTAGATCTTAGATAGTGTGAAGGATTTATAGCTATAATTTTTGCACAGGATGACCAAATTTTAAGATCCTCTACGCAATCACCGGTATAGGTGAGAATTGCCGATGGATATTTTTCCTTTAATAGATCTATTTTTTTCTGACCTTTTAAATTTACCGAGTCACTTCCGATGGCCTCATCAAAAGCTTTTAAAAATACTGCAATTGCCTTCACATCCTCCTGTAGGGATGCAGAGAGTAAAATAGTTTTTTCTCCGCGTTGTTTCGCAAGTATTACAGCCTGAAGGATCTCCCTTCGGTAGGGCAAGTTTGCAACATCCAACTCAACCTTTTTTTGTAACCATCTCTTGAACCCAAGTTTCCCACGAAGGATCATAAAAGGGATAAGTAGGAGAGCAAGAGGAGCCTTTACAAAGAGACTTCGCACCCTTTCAAAAAGGAGATCGGTGGCTAGTAGCGAATCATCAAGATCGACTACATAAAGTAATTGAGTCTCTTTATTGTTAAGAGCGCTGAGCATTAAAATTCCAGGATTAAAAGTTGATTTAGTAATAAGGATATAAAATAGCTGCTCTCTCTATTTTATAAGTATCTGGCTAGGAATCAATATCAAGAAAAAGAGCGGCGCATTACAGAATAACAACGCGGAGCTACTAACCGATTTCGATCGGTTTTATTTCCATTAAACTAGAGCCTGTCTCAACGGCCTGCCCTTCGGTAACCATCACACTTAAAACGGTTCCACTCATACTGGTCCGAAGTTCATTTTCCATTTTCATGGCCTCCATCACCATAACCGACTCCCCTTTTTCTACCCTCTCGCCGACCTTTTTTGTGATTTTGACAATTTTTCCTGGCATTTTTGCATAGACAATATTTTCTTGTTCAAGATCGGTTCCTCTTAAAATCCCAACAATTCTTCGATATTCGCTTTCAACTAAAAAACTTAAGTTCCCTTGAGCTCTGGAAACCACATAGTCAGTTTTATTACCCACGATATTGGCATTAAAAACCTTCTCCTTATCAATAAAAATACAATCGTTTCCGTAAAAAGATAGGTCTGCTATTTGTTCAGGTTCGTTGCCAAAGGTAATGGCAATCTGTTGGTTTTTAGATTCCACTCTCACTCGGTATTCTTTATCATGATATCGGATGTAAAATAACATTAGCGCATCCCCTCTTCTCGCCCCAAAGCCTTCCATCGAGAGTTTTCATCTCCGAGCTTCGCCCCTTTGTATTCTTTAGAGTAGGCCGAAACGGCCGCCGCAATCAGAGCCATTCGCAGTTCTTCATCTGAGGGAATCTGCTCTTTGTAATTAAAGTCCTCCCCAATAAGACGCGTCGTATAGTTTCCACTCAAAAATTTAGGATTGTCTAATATTTGTAAATGAAGAGGTACATTAGTTTTAATTCCATTCAAAATCGTATCGTTTAAAGCCGATTTCCCTCTTTGAATCGCTTCATTTCTATCTCGTCCCCAAACAGAAATTTTTCCAATCATGGAATCATAAAAAATGGGAATATCGTAGCCTCGATAAATATGAGAATCGACACGAACTCCAATACCCGAGGGAAATTGAATGCCAGTCACCCTACCCGCTTGAGGTAAAAACTTTTCAGGATCTTCGGCATTAATTCGAAATTCTATAGCGTGCCCACGGCGATGAACCTGCTCTTGAGAAAAAGATAACTTCTCTCCAAAAGCCACATTCAATTGTTCCTTCACGATATCAATTCCAGTAACCCATTCTGTGACCGGATGTTCTACCTGTAACCTGGTGTTCATCTCCATGAAAAAAAAGTTCTCTTTATCATCCATCAAAAACTCAATCGTTCCCGCATTCATATAACCAATTTCACGAGTCGCTTTAACTGCCGCATCACAAAGCTTAGTCCGAGTGGCCTCACTTATAAAGGGACTCGTACATTCCTCAATTACCTTTTGATGTCGTCTTTGAACCGAACACTCTCTCTCAAAAAGATGGCAAACATTCCCGTGAGCATCTGCAATCACTTGAACTTCAATATGATGAGGAGAGGATACATATCTTTCTAAATACAAACGACCATCACCAAAGGCCTTTGAAGCCTCTGAAAAGGCTCGCTGAAAAAGATTGAGAAACTCCTCCTCTTTTAAGACAAGTCGCATCCCTCGTCCTCCACCACCGGCGAGAGCTTTAATCATTAAAGGAAAACCGATCTCTTTGGCTAGAATAAAGGCTTCATTCGCATCGGTGAGAGCCTCCTTAGTTCCTGGAACTAAGGTCAACCCGCCAATACTTGCCATCGTTTTTCTGGCCTCTACTTTATCCCCCATAGTTCTAATGGCTTTGGCAGAAGGCCCAATAAAAATCAAGCCGGCCTCTTGTACGGTTTGCGCAAAAATCTCTTTTTCCGATAGAAATCCGTAGCCTGGATGAATCGCATCGGCCCTTAAAGTTTTCGCCGCCTTCATGACCGATTCAATATTTAAGTAACTCTGAAGTGAAGGGCCTTCTCCTACGCAATAAGCCGAATCTGCTCGAGAGACATGGGATGAACTTCTATCTGCCGTCGAGTAAATGGCGAGTGGAATATTACCCGACTCTCTAATAGCTCGAATAATACGAACTGCAATTTCGCCACGATTGGCCACTAAAATTCTTTTAGGCTTAGATGTTTTAATTGTCACAGTGGAATATTCCCATGTTTCTTAGCAGGTAATTTATCTCGTTTATTTTTTAGCATTTCCAAGGCTTGAATAAGTTTAGGTCGAGTCATTTCAGGGAAAATAATTTCATCTATAAATCCCAACTCTGCAGCCTTATAGGGCGTAGCAAAGGTCTCTTCATAGTCTTTAACTAATTTCTTTTTTTCGCTTTCAGCATTCTCAGATTTTTGTAATTCCCCTCTAAAAACAATAGCAACCGCCCCCTCTGGACCCATCACTGCAATTTCTGCTGAAGGGTATGCAAAGTTAATATCGGAACGCAGATGCTTAGAGGCCATCACACAATAAGCCCCTCCATAAGCCTTTCGGGTGATCACCGTTATTTTAGGAACTGTGGCCTCTGCATAGGCATAAAGTAATTTTGCGCCATGTTTAATAATTCCACCAAACTCCTGCTCCGTTCCGGGTAAAAATCCTGGAACGTCCACGAAGGTAATAATAGGAATATTAAAAGCATCGCAGAAACGCACAAATCGAGCTGCCTTGAGAGAGGCATTATTATCTAAGCAACCCGCTAGAAACTTAGGCTGATTAGCGACTATTCCTACACTTCTTCCCTTCAAACTTGCAAAGCCGATGACAATATTCTGCGCAAAGTCCTTCTGGACCTCAAAAAAGTAGTTATCATCTACCACAGCATCGATAATATCTTTGATGTCGTACGCCTGTCTGGAATTATCAGGAATAATAGTTCTGAGTTTAGCCTCTTTTCTCTCTGCAGGATCACTTGTTTTAATTAGAGGGACATCGTCCAAATTATTCGAAGGCAAATAACTCAAGAGCTCTCTAATTAAGAGCAGGCAGCTCTTTTCATCATCACTAGCAAAATGGCACACGCCACTTCGGGTGCTGTGAGTGACCGCTCCGCCAAGCTCCTCCATAGTAACCTCTTCATGGGTCACAGTTTTGATAACATCAGGGCCGGTCAAAAACATGTAACTTGATTTCTTAACCATGAAAATAAAATCGGTAATACCGGGACTATAAACTGCCCCACCCGCGCACGGGCCCATGATAGAGGATATTTGTGGTACCACTCCAGAGGCCATGGTATTGCGATAAAATATCTCAGCATAGCCGCCAAGAGATTCCACCCCCTCTTGAATTCTAGCTCCACCAGAATCATTTAACGCAATGACAGGTTTTCCATTCTTCATGGCAAGATCCAAAATCTTACAGATCTTTAAAGATTGAGTCCCCGATAGAGAGCCTCCAAATACGGTAAAGTCCTGAGCATAAACGTACACATGACGACCGGAGATAGTTCCGTATCCGGTGATGACACCATCACCGAGAATCTTTTTATCTTCCATTCCAAAATCGGTACACCGGTGGGTGGTAAACTTGTCTAATTCAACAAAACTACCCTCGTCCAGGAGGAATAAAACCCGCTCTCGTGCGGTCATTTTTCCACGGTCATGCTGCTGCTGAATGCGTTCAGCCCCGCCAGCTAGTTCTGCTTCAATATTTTTTTTATGTAATAGTTGGTATTTTTCATCAAGTTTCATAGGAGAAAGATCGAAACATTGTGACGCAGGTATGTCAAGAATGTTGCAAAAATTTAGCGATTTTTTTTCAGAACTTTATTGGGAAGAGTCCACGGGATTGCGCTATAAGGTGCCCCATTTTACCGACTCTCGATAATTAAATACATCTAATCGACGGGTCCAATCTTGATAAAGTTTTAAGGCCTCATCAGAGGTCCTAAATTCATGATAAAAAAGGGGTCTTATCTCTTCGCACGAAATACGCATATCAACGATCGATTGATAAAGGGAATTCCCCAAAAGATGGCCTAATATTTTAGCCGTTTTATAATAGAGCACATTTTTATGTACCGACGTGGGAAACATAAAAACGGTATTAGATTGGGTATTACCGTCCCTTTTTTCCCAATCGAGGTGGCTCAAGGCAAGTCGAGCGCTTTCAGTATTTTCATCCCCTTTATTTACCTTCATTTGAGAGAGTGCCTTTTTCAAATCTAGATAGCCATTGCATTTTCTTTTGGGATTTATCACCTTGGCCCCAAGAAAACCTAAGGCCTCTACCCAGATAAATCGATAAAAGTCTCGCTTAGGATTCTCAAAAACATCTTTAAATCCACTTAAGGTAGAAAAAAGATAAAGGCTCGATTGCACTGCCACATGATTTAAGCTTAGCGAATTCAAAAAAATAATATTTTTCTGGGGAATGAAATAGCTTTTGAAAACCTGAGCATATTTAGAATTCAAACTGTTGATAGAGGCAGCTCTTAAATCATCACCTTTATTTTTATTCTTAGGCTTAATTTCAAGAAGTTCTAAATCTAACGGCCCATAAATTTGAAAATTTTCCAATTTAGGAAGAGTGATCTTAAGAAACTTTCCTATGACCGCAGTTAGATCTTGGACTTCATGACAGTAATCCATCTCGTGAAAGGCTTGAGCTGCCGTTTCTAATGGCGGCATACCTCCAGTTTCGGCAATAAGCTCTGTCCAATTGAGATGGCTTTTTAGTTTTACCCATGGAGGAGTATTCATCACACAAAAAATATCTTTTTTTATTTTTACCACATCTACAAAGGGTTCGATTCCTTGATCCACCAACTGCCAATAGAGTTTCTCTGAGTTTTGATGAATTACCAGCGTCTGTCGTTTAGCTTTTTTAACCTTTAAAACTTGACGAAACTCTTCGGGCAAATGATTTTCAGCTAAATGAAGATCTCCTATTAAAACAAAAATAATGGCAGTGGGATCAAGCAATGAGATCTCAGAGATGATTTTAGAAGCAAATTGGTCTCTCATTTTTAAAGAGGGTTTCTTTGAGGAATGAGGGTGATTAATTCCTATGATTTCTATCCGATATTCCTTCGCAAACTTAAACAGTTCTCTATAATTTTCCCACGCAAAGCCCCAGTTTTTTTGAAATCCAATTCGATTTAAAAACTCCTTCTCGCTTAATTTACCTGCCAAAAATCTTTGAGCCAAAGCGTTATGTTCAGGAGTTAGCATCTCAAGCGCCAATATTATTTTTCTTTTTTTTCTTTTCAGAACACGGACCGAATCCCTCATGATTCTAATTACGGTGCGTTGAGACTGCGATAAGGTATGGTAATCACCACAAAAAACTATCTGCGCCTTAAGAACCTCTAAAAGTAGTTGGCGTTTAGTGCTAAGTTCTGTAAATCGTTGAAAATCCCTCTGATAATCTTTGAAATAGTGTTTCAGCTCAGGTGAAAGTCCTCCGAACATAGAGCTAGCATGTTCTTTTAACTTGTCGTACATACTGCGTTGGATTCTTATTAGGTGTGTTCGAGGTAACATAGTTATGGCGTTCCTTAACAAAACAACTTCAGCTAGCTATATAATAGCTCAAGCCACAGCTCTCTTACTTTTAATTTTTAATTTTCCATTGGGTGCGGCCACCCAGCCTGAATCTGGAGCGACTGCGGTAAGTCTTGAAGGTCTTCTGAAAAGCACTCTCTCCCAAAATGGAATGATCCAAGAGGCGGTTCAAGATATTGAAATTGCCCGCTCTCAGATCGAACTAGCTAGAGCGGCCCTTTTTCCTAAGGCCAGTGTGACTATTCTAACGGGGCCCATGTTTGAGCAACGGGGGAATACTACAACCTCAACCTCGAATATTCGTAAATGGGGACCCTTTATCCAAGGAGGTATTCAGGTGGTGGAACCCCTCTATTCCTTCGGAATGATTCCCAGTTATCAAAAAGCGGCTGAAGGACAATGGGAAGCAAAAACGGAACTCGCAAAGGCTAAACGCAATGATCTGACTTTAATGACGAAAGAGTTCTATTATGGCTATTTAATGGCCAGAGATCTTGAAGTTCTTATTGATGATTTGAGTACCGTTTTAGAAGATGCCATTAAAAGTACAGAAGCACCCTCAGTGTCAAAAAAATCAACAGGTACCATTAAGCCTCATGACCTCTATCGTTTAAAAACAGCGAGCTCCGATTTGAAACAAAAAAAACTATTGGCTCAGTCAGGAAAAAAAACGGCAGAAAAAGCGCTTAATTGGATCTCAGGTAGCTCCTATCCAGATTTTGAATCGCTGAACTCTGGCCCTGAAGTTTTTGAAAAGAAAACTCTAGAACAATACTTAGCGCTATCAAAAATTAATCGCCCTGAATTCAAAGCTCTCTCAGCCGGAATCAAAGCAAGAACTGCACTGAAAGAGGCGAAAGAGGCTCAGGATTACCCCGTGATATTTTTAGGTGGAGTGCTGACTAAGGCCTGGTCTCCAGTGGCCGATAAACAGAATTCAATTTTTGCAAATGATCCCTTCAACGGATTCTTAGGAGGGATTGGTATCGGAGCTAAGTTTGATTTAGAATTTGCTCGCCATTCCGCAGAGGCTCACGAACAGGAGGCAGAAATGATGAAATTAAAGGCTACCGAAAGTTATGCGATACCTGGAATTGAACTCCAGGTAAAAAAAGCCTTTTTAGAATTAGATCAAGCGAGTCAGGGACTAGAGATTGCAGAGGCCAGAAAAAAGCTGGGTAAAAAATGGTTTCTTTCAAATGCCATGGGCTGGTCAATTGGAATTACGCCAGCTAAAGATCTCATGGAGTCCTTAGAGGGAAATGGACTCTCCAGAAAAAACTATATTGAAACAGTTTACAGTTTAAATATGGCGTTAGCTAGACTAAGCCAAGCCGTGGGAATAGAGATTGCGCAATTAACCCACCCCTAGCCCCGATTCAAAGCCTCTTTTTAACTCTAACCTCAGCAGGTTTTTTCTTCTTTTTATTCCTCTTTTTTAATATTCTTATTCCAAAAAATATG